>NZ_JBSFZS010000061.1:13880-49706 GCF_053600395.1 Streptomyces sp. NPDC005070
TCTCGTGCGTCTCCCGCCTCTCGTGCGTCTCCCGCCTCTCGTGCGTCTCCCGCCTCTCGTGCGTCTCCCGCCTCTCGTGCGTCTCCCGCCTCTCGTGCGTCTCCCGCCTCTCGCGTGTCTCCCGCCTCTCGCGTGTCTCCCGCCTCTCGCGTGTCTCCCGCCTCTCGCGTGTCTCCCGCCCCCGCGCGGACCCTCGGCAGTGGCCCCGGCACGTTCCCGCGGAAGCGGCGGGCGCGTCCGGTCGCCTCGCACACTCCCGTGTGCCGACCGTCGTTCCCTGGAAGGCTGGGGCCCATGAGACTCTTCGCGGCGGTGCTGCCCCCTGCCGGTGCGGTGCGTGAACTGGCCCCGGACGTGGACGCGTTGCGGCGCATGCCGGGAGCGGACGCCTTGCGCTGGACCGGCCGCCCCGGCTGGCACTTCACGCTCGCGTTCTACGGAGAGGTCGCCGACGAGATCGTCCCGGACCTCACGGAGCGGCTGCTGCGGGCCGGCCGGCGCACCGACCCGTTCCCGCTGTCCCTGCGCGGCGGCGGGCACTTCGGCGGGCGGGCCCTGTGGGTGGGCGCCGCGGGGGACATCGCGACCATGCGGCTGCTGGCGGACCGGGCGGAGGCGGCGGGCCGCAAGGCGGGCGTCGAGATGGAGGAGCACCGCCGCTACCGGCCGCATCTGACGGTGGCCCGCAGCCGCGACTCCGCGGACTTCAAGCCGTACGTCGCCGCGCTGGACGCGGTCGACGGGACGTCCTGGACGGTGGGTGAGCTGTGTCTCGTCCGCAGCAACCTGCCGACGTCGGGAGTGCCCGGTGAGCAGCCCCGATACGAAACAGTGGCCGGTTGCCCGCTGGGGGCGGGCGACGGGACCGGCCCGGCGGCCCGTTAACCTCGGTGGCGTGAACCCGAAGACCCGTAACCGGATCATGGCCGGTGTGCTCGTGCTGATGTTCTTCGTCGTGGCCATGGCGGCGGCGGTCAGATAGCGACCGCCACCGCCGGACGCGCGGACGCCGGACGCGCGGCCGGCGTCCGGCGGTCACCCCCGCGGCCACGGTCCCGCGACGAGGCGAAGGCCCCGCGGGGACAGCCACGGCCGCGCCACGAGACGAACGCCCCGCGGGGACGGTTCGTCTACCAGGCGAATGCCTCGGGGGACGGGCCCGGGCCCGGGAAGATCTCGTCGAGACCCTCCAGGACGTCCTCCGACAGTTCCAGCTCCACCGCGCGCAGCGCCGATTCGAGCTGTTCCGCGGTGCGCGGGCCCACGATGGGGCCCGTGACACCGGGGCGGGTCAGCAGCCAGGCCAGCGCGGCCTCTCCGGGCTCCAGACCGTGCTTCTCCAGCAGATCCTCGTACGCCTGGATCTGGGCGCGTACGGCCGTGTCGGCGAGGGCGTCGGCGGACCGGCCGCTCGCCCGGCGGCCGCCCTCGACCTCCTTCTTGATCACCCCGCCCAGCAGTCCGCCGTTCAGCGGCGACCAGGGGATGACACCGAGCCCGTACTCCTCGGCGGCCGGGATGACCTCCATCTCGGCGCGGCGCTCGGCGAGGTTGTAGAGGCACTGCTCGCTGACCAGGCCGATGGTCCCGCCGCGGCGGGCGGCGATCTCGTTGGCCTGGGCGATCTTGTAGCCGGGGAAGTTGCTGGACCCCACGTAGAGGATCTTCCCCTGCTGTACGAGGACGTCGACGGCCTGCCAGATCTCCTCGAACGGGGTGGACCGGTCGACGTGGTGGAACTGGTAGATGTCGATGTAGTCCGTCTGGAGCCGCTTCAGGCTCGCCTCGACCGCCCGCCGGATGTTCAGGGCGGAGAGCTTGTCCTGGTTGGGCCACGGGTCGCCCTCGGCGCCCATGTTCCCGTACACCTTGGTGGCGAGGACGGTCCGGTCCCGGCGGTCGCCGCCCTGGGCGAACCAGTTGCCGATGATCGACTCCGTACGGCCCTTGTTCTCGCCCCAGCCGTACACGTTCGCCGTGTCGAAGTAGTTGATTCCCGCGTCGAGCGCCGCGTCCATGATCGCGTGGCTGTCGGTCTCGTCTGTCTGCGGGCCGAAGTTCATGGTGCCGAGGACGAGTCGGCTGACCTTGAGCCCCGTGCGTCCGAGCTGTGTGTACTTCATGGTTCACCAGCCAACGACGTGGAGTGCGCTCTAGGCAAGAGCGGGCCGGGCGACGGCGGGGAGAGGGCCGAGGGCGATCGGAGCCGGACGCGGGGGAGAGCGTCGGACGCGCCTGTCAGGCCGGCCGGGCCGTATACGGCTCGCCTAGGTCCCACGCCTGGTGCATCGCCTCCGCGAAAGCCTCCGCGATCCTGTGCTCGCCGCTCGCGTTCGGGTGGGTGCCGTCGTAGGTGTCGAAGGCGATGTCGTACGCGGAGGGCGGGGACGCGAGCAGCAGCGGGGAGCGCGGTTCGTCGAGGTCGGCGATCGTCTTGGCGAGGAGCTCGTTGAACGCGGTCACCTCGGCGGCGAAGGGGGCGTCGTCCCGGGCGCGGACGTTCGGTATCACCCCGAGCAGGACCATGCGGACGCGCGGGTTCGCGGCGCGGGCCTCGGCGACGAAGGCGCGGACGTTGTCGGCGGTCTGGACGGCGTTGGTGTAGAAGCCGAGGTCGATGAGGCCGAGCGAGACCAGCAGGACGTCGGCGCGCTGGGCGCGGACCGCCTCGCGGATCAGCGGGGTCATGTGCAGCCAGCCCTCGCCCCAGCCGGCCAGATGGGCGCAGGGGAACTCAGGGTCCGCGTACTCGTACGAGTCGGGGGCGTCCGTCGCCTTGTCGTGGAGCGTCTCGCGCGGGCCGACGATCTTGAACGGGCCTCCGTACGTCGCGCGCAGGTGCTGCCACATCCGGTAGCGCCACGTGTGTTCGCCCGCGCTACCGATCGTCATGGAGTCGCCGACGGGCATGAACCTGAGCATCCGATCATCATGGACGATCGGCCCGGATGCCATGGGCCCGGACGGTGTGAGGCTGGACACGCCCGCGCGGGGTCCGGCGCGGTGCACCGGTCCTGGCGGGGAGCGGGGGCCTGGCGGTACGCGTCCGGGCGGACGGCGGCGACGTGAACGGGCGGGTGGGATGGCAGGCTTGGGCCATGCGCCGATCCCACTCGTACGTGTCCGGAGCCGCCGCCGGAGCTCTTGCCGGAGCGGCCCTCGTCCTCGCTCTGGCGGCGCCCGCCCTCGCCGACGGAGGGGACGGGGGATTCACCGTCAAGGACCCCCGGATCAAGGAGTCCAGCGGCCTCGTCGCCTCACGCATCCACCCGGGCGTCTACTGGACCCACAACGACAGCGACGACGGGCCGTACCTGTACGCGGTCGACAGCCGTACGGGCGAGACCGTCGCCAGGATCACCATGAGCGGGGTCGGCGCGCCCCGGGACGTCGAGGCGATCTCCCTCGGCCCCGACGGCGATCTGTACGTCGGTGACATCGGCGACAACCTCGGCGGCAAGTGGGACCACGTGTGGGTCTACAAGCTCCCCGAGCCGAAGGTGCTCAAGGACCAGACGATCCGCGCCACCCAGTACGTCGTGAAGTACTCGGACGGTCCCCGCAACGCGGAGGCGCTGATGGTGCATCCCAAGACGGGGCGCGTCTACATCGCCGACAAGGACGAGGACGGCGGCCACCTCTACGAAGGTCCCGCCGAGCTCTCCGCCACCTCGACCAACGTCTTCAAGCCGGTCGCCACGATCGACCTGTGGGTCACGGACGGCGCGTTCTCCCCCGACGGCCGGCAGCTCGCCGTGCGCGGCTACTTCGGCGGTATCGCCTACGCGTGGAACGACGGCCGGATCAAACGCCAGGAGCGCCTGAACGTGCCCCTCCAGGGCCAGGGTGAGTCGATCACCTACACGCCCGACGGATCGAAGCTCATGTACGGCAGTGAGGGCGCGGACAGCCCCGTGGAGCCGGAGGACGCGCCGGGTGCCGCGGGGTCCGGCTCCAACTCGTCCTCCACGGGCGGAGGTTCGGCCGCCGGGGGCGGGAGCGGCGACGGGATGAGTGGTCAGGTGAAGGTCGGCGCCATCGCGGTCGCGGCCCTCTTCGCCGTGGTGTTCGGCTTCAGGCGGCTGCGCCGCCGCTGACCCGCGGTCACGGGCCCTACGCACGGCGAAGGGGCGCCCCGCGCTCGCGCGCCGGACGCCCCTCAGCCGTCGTTCCGCGGTTACAGCTTCTCGATCACGTAGTCGATGCAGTGCGTCAGCGCCTCGACGTCCGCCGGGTCGATCGCCGGGAACATGGCGACGCGGAGCTGGTTGCGGCCGAGCTTGCGGTACGGCTCGGTGTCGACGATGCCGTTGGCGCGCAGCACCTTGGCGACGGCGGCGGCGTCGATCTCGTCGGCGAAGTCGATCGTGCCGATGACCTGCGAGCGCTTGGCCGCGTCGGTCACGAACGGGGTGGCGTACTTGCTGTCCTCGGCCCAGCGGTACAGGCGGGTCGAGGAGTCCTTCGTACGGGCCGAGGACCAGGCGAGGCCGCCCTGGCCGTTGATCCACTCGAGCTGCTCGTTGAGCAGGAAGATCGTGGCCAGCGCGGGGGTGTTGTACGTCTGGTTCTTGCGGGAGTTGTCGATCGCCGTGGGCAGCGAGAAGAACTCCGGGATGTGCCGGCCGGACGCGTGGACGCGCTCGGCGCGCTCGATCGCGGCCGGGGAGAACACGCCGATCCACAGGCCGCCGTCGGAGGCGAAGGACTTCTGCGGGGCGAAGTAGTAGACGTCCGTCTCGGCGATGTCGACGGGCAGGCCACCGGCGCCGGAGGTGGCGTCCACCAGGACGAGGGCGCCCTCGTCGGCGCCCGCGACCCGCTTGACGGGGGCGGCGACACCGGTCGAGGTCTCGTTGTGGGTGAAGGCGTAGACGTCGGCGCCCGCCTCGGCGACCGGCTCGGGGTGCGTGCCCGGGTCGGAGGAGACCACGGTCGGCTCGGCGAGCCACGGGGCGAGCTTGGCCGCCTTCGCGAACTTGGAGGAGAACTCGCCGAACGTGAGGTGCTGCGACTTGTTCTCGATCAGGCCGTGCGTCGCGACGTCCCAGAACGCGGTGGAGCCGCCGTTGCCGAGGACGACCTCGTACCCGTCGGGCAGGGAGAACAGCTCGCGCACGCCCTCGCGCACCTTGCCGACCAGGTTCTTGACCGGGGCCTGACGGTGGGATGTGCCGAGCAGGGAGGCGCCGGTCGCGGCCAGCGCGTCCAGTGCCTCCGTCCGCACCTTGGAGGGGCCGGCGCCGAATCGTCCGTCGGCGGGCTTGAGGTCAGCGGGGATCTGGATATCAGCCACGCCAGGAGCCTAGCCGTTCCGGGAAACCTCGGTGAAACGTCGTCCGTCGGCTGAGACGGGGCATGTTGACGCCACGGCCGCCGGAGGAGCCGTGGCGGCTCCTCCGGCGGCCGTGCCGTCACGCCTGGTCAGTTCACTCGGCGGTGAGCCGGACCGGCAGCTCGAACAGGTCGTTCTGTGTCACCACCGGCTTGTTGCGCAGTTCCGACACCGGGACGGCCAGGTCCAGGGACGGGAAGCGCTCGTACAGGGCGGGCAGGGCGACGCCCGCCTCCAGGCGGGACAGGGCGGCGCCGGGGCAGACGTGGGGCCCGTGGCCGAAGGAGATGTGCCGGTTCTTGCCGGTGCGGCTGATGTCGAACTCGCCCGCGGTGGGCCCGTGGGCGTTCTCGTCACGGCCGATGGCGCCGTACGACACGATGAGCGCGTCGCCCGCCGGGATCACCTTGTCGCCGACCGGGACGTCCTCCGTGGCGAAACGGATGAGGACGTGGGAGGTCGGAGTGGCGTAGCGCAGGGTCTCCTCGACCACCGCGGACCAGTCCGCCTCGCCGGACAGCACGAGGGCGCGCTGCTCGGGGTGGGCGGACAGGTTGACGACCGCGTTGACGATGAGGGAGATCGTCGTCTCGTGGCCGGCCGCGACCATGAGCTGGAGGGTGGAGACGATCTCGGCGTCGGTGAGGTGGTCGCCGTCCTCGGAGGCCAGGATCAGCGCGCTGGTCAGGTCGTCGCCCGGCTCGGCACGCTTGGCGGCCACCGTCTCCGCCATGATCCCGGCCAGCTCGGTGAGGGTCGCGATGACCTCGGCGGGCGGGGTCTGCGTCGAGAAGAACTTCTCGAACAGCTCCTTCAGCCGCGGCAGCCGGGACTCTTCGATGCCCATGAGGTCGGCGATCACGAACATGGGCAGCGGGTAGGCGAAGTCGGCCTTCAGGTCGACGACGTCCCCGCTGAGGTTGTCGAGCAGACTCTCCGTCAGCTTCGCGATCCGCTCCCGCATCTGCTCCACCCGGCGCGGGGTCAGCGCCTGCGCCACCAGGGTGCGCATCCGCCGGTGGTCCGCGCCGTCCACGGTGAGCATGGAGCGGCCGGGGTTGGCGAGGCCGATCAGCGGCCAGTCGGCGGGGATCTCGCCGCGCTGCCAGGCGCCCCAGACGTTGATGTCCTTCACCAGGCGGGGGTCCGTGAGCAGGGCGCGCGCCTCGGCGTGGTGGGTGACGGCCCACACCGGGACACCGCCGGGCAGTTCGACGGCGGCGAGCGGCCCCGCGGCGCGCAGCGCGGCGCTCTCGCCGTCCAGGTCGGCGACGAAGGGGTCCAGGGCTATGCGGGTCTCTTCGGTACCGGTGGTCATGCGGGGGTGCCTCCAAGTGCTGGGGTGGGGGTGAAGCGTTTTCCCCCGGGGCATGGGGACAGCCCCGGGCCCCGGCCGGACGGGGTGGGTGCCGGCCGGGTGCGTAGGGGGTCTCAGAGGACGGGTACGGGCGTGAACCGCACGGGCAGTTCGTTCAGCCCCCGCAGCCACGGGGAGGGGCGCCGGGTCAGCGTCTGGGCGGGCACCGAAAGGTCGATGTCCGGCAGCCGGTCCAGTACGACCTCGATGCCGGTCCGCGCGATGACCTCGGCGACCTCCTGAGCAGGGAACGGGCAGCGGTGCTCCCCGTGACCGAAGGAGAAGTGGGCGTTGTTGCCGCCGGTGAGCGCGGAACTGTCGGTGCGGACCTGGGGATCGGAGTTGGCGCCCTGGAGACCGAGCAGCAGCAGGTCGCCGGAGCGGATCCGGCGGCCGCCGAGCTGGGTGTCGCGGGAGGCCCAGCGCCCGGCCACGTTCTGGGTCGGGGTGTCCTCCCACAGGACCTCGTTCATGGCCTCGGCGACGCTGTGCCGGCCGCCGAACAGGGAGGCCGCGAACCGCTCGTCGGTGAGCATCAGCCGCAGCGAGTTGCCGATCCAGTCGGCCGTCGGCTGGTGGCCGGCGGCCATCATGACCATGAGGTCCTGGACGATCTCCATGTCGTCGAAGCCCGCGGTGTTGGCGAGCATCCGGGAGACGACGTCGTCGGCGGGCGTCTCCTTGCGGTCGGCGATCAACCGGGCCATGGAGGAGGCCAGATGCTGCTGTCCGGCCAGCGCGCCCTCACGCCCGTTGATCATGTCGTTCAGGGCGGTGACCAGGCCGGGACCCTGCTCGTCCGAGAAGCCGTAGAGCGTCGCGAGGACCCGCACGGGCAGCAGGGCCGCGTAGTCGCCGATGAGGTCCGTCTCGCCCTCGGGGCAGATCGCGTCGATCAGCTCGTCGGCGACCTTCTCCGCCTGGGAGCGCAGTTCGAAGGGGTCGACGGCTTCGAGGGCGTCGCTGATCATCGCGGCGCGTTCCCGGTGGCGCTCGCCGACGGTGTACAGGATGGAGGGCTGCCTGCGGCCGATCATCGGCAGCAGCGGCCAGTCGTCGGGGATGCGCTCCCACTGGCTCCACAGCTCCGAGTCCCGGCTGAATAGCTGGGGGTCGCCGGTGACCTGGTGCAGTTCGCGGTAGCCGAGCACGAGCCAGGCCGGGATGTCGCCGTCGAGGACGACGGGCACGACGGAGCCGTGGTCGCGCCGCATCTCCCGGTACAGCTCGGCGGGTTCGGTCTGGAACCGCGGTCCGCCGAGGGGGACGGGCGCGATGGTGGAGGCGGGGGTCACAGCGCGGGCTCCGGTGATTGAAGGGCGCCTTCCGCGGCCGCGGCGCCGTGACGGGCGTAGTGGGACTGGATGTGCTCCACCAGCGTGATCAGCACCTGCTTGCTGGACTCCCGGGAGCGGGCGTCGCAGTCGAGCAGCGGTACGTGCGGGTCGAGGTCGAGGGCCGCGCGGATCTGCGCCGGGGTGTGCGCGGGCCCGCCGAAGTCGTTGCAGGCCACGATGAAGGGTGTGCCGTGGTGCTCCAGCCGGTCGATGGCGTACCAGGACTCGTCGATGCGACGGGTGTCGACCAGGACGATCGCCCCGAGCGTCCCGGAGAACAGCCGGTCCCACAGGAACCAGAACCGCTCCTGCCCGGGCGCGCCGAACAGGTACAGGATGTTGTGCGTGTCCAGCGTGATGCGGCCGAAGTCGAAGGCGACGGTGGTCGCGGACTTGCCGTGCACCTCGCTGATGTCGTCGACGGTCTCGCCGGCCTGGGTCATCGTCTCCTCGGTGTTGAGGGGACGGATCTCGCTGACCGAGCGGACGAGGGTCGTCTTGCCGACGCCGAAGCCGCCCACGATCACGATCTTGAGGCCGTTGTCGGCTGACGCGGACAGGGGCGCACGAGCGTCAGAGGTTACGGAGTCCAACGAGCACCTGCTCCAGGATGTCGGGATCGGGAAGGCCGGAGGGAACCGTCGTGTGTGGGTGACGGGCGCTGACCCGGCCGGTGGAGAGGAGGTCGGAGAGCAGGACGCGGGTGATCGACACCGGCAGCTTCAGCTCCGCCGCGATCTCCACGACCGCCGTCGGCCGCTCGCACATCCGCAGGATCGCGGCGTGCTCGGACTGCATGCCCACCGCCGGATCGCACTCGGCGACCACCAGCGTCACGAGGTCGAACGGGGTGTCCGGGCCGGACCGGCTGCGCCCTCCGGTGAGGGTGTACAGCCGGTCGGGCGCGTCGTCCCGGCCAGGACGGCTCATGACGACCGGGGCGGCGAGGTCAGGTGCTCGCCGAGTTGTTCCACGAGTTCGCTCATGTTGTGTCCCACCAGCCCGGCGTCGGCGTCCTCGGCGGTGACGACGGCGAGGTGCGCGCCGTCGCCGGCCTCCACGATGAACAGCACCCCTCCGTAGAACTCGGCCATCGCCGAGCGGACGCCGCCGCTGCCGTCGCCGAACTCCACGGAGGCGCCGTGGGACAGCGACTGGATGCCGGCGGCGATGGCGGCGAGCTGGTCGGCCTGGTCGACCGACAGCTCCGGGGTGCGGCACAGCTTCAGTCCGTCGCGGGAGAGCACGAGCGCGTGCCGTGCGCCCGGGGTGCGCTCGAGGAGGCCCTCGATGAGCCAGGTGAGCTTCTCGTCGGCGGTGATGGTGCCGGTCATGAAGTGGTGTCGCCTTCCGGGAGCGCGTGCGCGGTGGGGGTCGGGGTGGGGGCGGTGGTGGACGCGGATGCGGGGTCCTCGGCCCGTGCCGGTGCTTCCGCCGGGGCCGGATCGTCGGCCGCCACGGGCCCGGGGGCGCCCGGCGCCGTGCCGCGGACCGCCTGGCGGAAGGTGCCGAAGCGGGCCGCCGGCCGGTTCTTGGGGTCGTCGCCGGTACGGGGTTCGGGGGCGGCCGGGGGTGTGACGTGCGAGCGGCTGCGCTCGGCGTGGGCGAGGGTGCGTCCGCGGCGGCGCTTGGGCAGGCCGCCGGTGGCCGCGAGGCCCTGCTCGTGCCGGGGCGAGTCGTGGGTCGGGACGGGGTCGGGGTCGAGATCGCCGGACGCGTGGGCGGCGTACGACACGGGGGACGCGGGTGACACGGGGAACTCGGGGGATTCCCGGTGCGTACGGGACTCCTGCGATTCCGGCGACCGCGCGGACTCCGGGCCGTCCAGGGACCTCTGCGCGGACGTGTGGCCGTCGACGGCGGCCGGGGCGGCGGGGACGGGCTCGGGTCCGACGGGCAGCGGGGCCGCGCCGAGGGGGATGTTCGGCTGCGTGAGGATGTCCTGCGGTATCAGGACCAGGACGCCGGTGCCGCCGCGGGCGGAGGGCCGGAAGGACACCTTCAGGCCGTGCTTGCGGGCCAGCCGGCCGACCACCGCGAGACCGAGGCGGGTGCCGGTCAGGCCGCCGAGACCGGCCGGGCCCACCGCCTCCCCGGAGACGGCGCGTTCGGCGCGGCGCAGTTGCACGTCGCCCATGACCAGGCCGCTGTCCTCGACGGAGACGATGACACCCGCCGGGACCTCCTCGACGTACACATGCACTTCGGCGGTGGGCGGCGAGAAGTTGGCGGCGTTGTCGAGGAGTTCGGCGAGCGCGTGCATCACGCCCTCGGCGGCGTGGCCGGAGACGGCGGCCTCGCTGGCGGAGTGGACGCGCACCCGCTGGTAGCCGCCGATGCGGCCCATGGCGCCGCGCAGGATGGACTCCATGACGATCGGGCGGGCCCAGCGGCGCCCCGAGCGCGCGCCGGTCAGGACGGCGACGGAGTCGGCGAGGCGGCCCGCCTGCGCGGTGCGGTGGTCGAGGTGGAGGAGGTCGGCGAGGACGTCCTCGTCGGAGTGCCGCTCCTCCATGGCCCGCAGGTCGGCGAGCATGCCGGTGGAGAGCGCCTGCATGCGGGCGGCCGCGTTGGCGGTCGCGGAGATCGCGGCGGCCCGGTCGCCGACGGCCCGCCGGGTGCGTTCGGAGAGTTCGGCGTTGCGCTCGGTGAGCCGGGCGCGGTCGCCGGTGAGCCGCGTCCGCTCCTCCGCGAACTGCTCGGTGAGGCGGGCTCGTTCACGCTCGGCCGTATCGGTCAGGCGGATCCGGTCCTGGGCCGCGGCCTCGGCGGCGCGACCGCGTTCACGGGCGGCCTCGTCGGCGAGCCGGGCCCGCTCCTGGCCGAACTCCTCGGCCAGCCGGGCGCGTTCCTGCAGGAGCCGGCCGGCGTCCTTGGTCACGCTGTCGAGGCGGCGGAGCGCGATGCGTCTGGCCTGCACGGCGTGGGCGGCCACCGTGACGGCGGCGCACAGCAGTACCGCGGCGACGCCGGTGCCCCAGGCCAGGGGCACGCGGGCGGGCTCGGGGGCCAGCAGGACGGCGGCCACCACGGCTGCGGCGGCCGGGACGGCTGCGGTCAGCGCGGCTTTCGCCGTGGCGCGGGGGGTGGGTCGTTCGCCGGAGGGCTGGGGCGGGGTCATCAATGGGTCCTCGGTCGTGTTCCTGGGGGGAGAACGTGTCCTCGGTCGTGTCCTCGGTCGGTCCTGGGCGAGAAGCGACACATGATGCTCAACTCGCCGTCACTATATGAGAGTTCGTGATCCGATTGGGAAGCTTCGAAAAGCGGTTTCATGATCGCCCCCGCATATCGGGGCCTTTCGGGTGCGCGGCCGGAGGGCCGCCGCCGAAGCCCGGCGGCATTCTGGAGACATGACGGATCTGGGTGGACGGCCGGAAGGAAAGCCCGAGGGGAAGCCCGACGGACAGCCCGAGGGGAAGCCCGACGGACAGCCCGAGGGGAAGCCCGACGGACAGGCCGGGGAGAGGCGGACCGGGCGTCCCGACGGACAGGCCGAGGGTGAACCGGGCGGGCGGTCCCGGCGGCGAGGTCGGGGACGGGCCCCCGGACGGCTCGGCGGTCCGTCCGGGGACGGGCCGGACGGGCTCCCCGCAGGAGGGCCGCAAGCGCCGTCCGACGAGCTCCGGTCCGAGCTGGTGCGGGCCGTGCGCGGCGAGGTCTCCTTCGACGTGACGGCGCGGGCGCTGACCACCATGGACGCCTCCAACTACCGGCGCGTACCGCTCGGTGTGGTGGCTCCGCGGGACGCCGACGACGTGGCCGCCGCGCTCGCCGTGTGCCGCGCCCACGCGGTGCCGGTCGTGGCGCGCGGCGGCGGCACCTCGATCGCCGGGCAGGCCACGGGCACCGGCGTCGTCCTCGACTTCACCCGGCACATGAACCGGATCCTCGCGGTCGACCCGGAAGCCCGTACGGCCGTCGTCCAGCCCGGTGCCGTACTCGACCGCCTCCAGGAGGCCGCGGCCCCGCACGGCCTGCGTTTCGGCCCCGACCCCTCCACCCACAGCCGCTGCACCCTCGGCGGGATGATCGGCAACAACTCCTGCGGCTCCCACTCGGTCGCCTGGGGCACCACCGCGGACAACGTGCGGGAACTCACCGTCGTCGGCGCGGCCGGTGACACCCGCCGCCTCGGCCGGGCCTGGCAGGGCGCCCCGGACGGCCTGAGGGCCCTGGTCGAGAGCGAGTTGGCGCTGCTGCGGACCGGCTTCCCCGAGCTCCCGCGGCGGATCTCCGGGTACGCCCTCGACGCGCTCCTGCCCGAGCGCGGCGCGGACACCGCCCGCGCGTTCTGCGGCTCCGAGGGCACCTGGGGCCTGCTCACCGAGGCGGTCGTACGACTGGTCGAGGCACCCCGGGCGCGGGCGCTGGCCGTCCTCGCCTACCCCGACGAGAGCGCGGCCGCGGACGCCGCGGCCGGCCTGCTCGGGTACGGGCCGCTGACCGTGGAGGGGATGGCCGCCGATCTCGTGCCCGCCGGCGCGGCGCTGCCGGCCGGCGGGGCCTGGCTGTTCGTGGAGACCGGCGGCGGATCGCCGGCCGAGGCACGCGCGCGTGCGGACACGATCGTGCGGGCCGCCGACGTACGGGACGCCCTGGTGGTCACCGACCCGGCCGGGCAGCGGGCGCTGTGGCGGCTGCGGGAGGACGCGAGCGGCACGGCGACCCGGATGCCGTACGCGGGGGACGACGCCCTGTCCGGCCGGGGCCGCGGGCTCGGCGGCGAGGCCTGGCCCGGCTGGGAGGACTGCGCGGTGCCGCCCGCCCGGCTCGGCGCGTACCTCCGCGACTTCCGCGCCCTGCTCGCCGCCCACGACCTGCACGGCACCCCGTACGGGCACTTCGGCGACGGCTGCGTCCACGTCCGGATCGACTTCGACCTGATCTCCGCGGCGGGCGTCACCCGCTTCCGGCGCTTCTCGGAGGAGGCCGCCCGCCTCGTCGTCTCCCACGGGGGCTCCCTGTCCGGCGAGCACGGGGACGGGCAGGCCCGCGCGGAACTGCTGCCGGCCATGTACGGCGCCGACATGGTCCGCCTCTTCGAGCGGGCCAAGGACCTCTGGGACCCGCGCGGCCTGCTCAACCCCGGCATGCTCGTCCGCCCGCACCGGCTGGACGAGAACCTGCGCTTCGCGGTGCTGCCGCACCGGCCGGTGGACGTGGAGTTCGGCTATCCGGCGGACGGCGGCGACTTCTCGGCGGCGGTGCGCCGCTGCGTGGGTGTCGCCAAGTGCCGGACGGCAACGGCCCCGGGCGGCGACGGGGTCATGTGCCCCTCCTTCCGGGCGACCGGCGAGGAGGCGCACTCCACACGCGGCCGGGCCAGGCTGCTGCACGAGATGCTCGCCGGCGAGATCGTCACCGACGGGTGGCGCTCGACGGAGGTCCGGGACGCGCTGGACCTGTGCCTGTCGTGCAAGGGATGCCGGTCCGACTGCCCGGTCGGCGTCGACATGGCCACGTACAAGGCGGAGTTCCTCCACCACCACTACGCCGGCCGCCGCCGTCCCGCCGCCCACTACGCCCTGGGCCGGCTCCCCTTCTGGCTCGCGGCCGTGACCCGCACCCGCTCGGCCCGGCTCGTCAACTCCCTCGTGTCCCTGTCCCCGGTGGCCGCCGCGGCCAAGCGCCTGGCCGGGGTCGCACCCGGACGGGACATCCCGCGGCTGGCCCCGGAGACGTTCAGCCAGTGGTGGTCGGCCCGGTTCCGGGACCGGGCACGGGCGTACGTGCGGGAGCGGCGCCGGGGTGGAGCGGGCGGGGCGGGCCGCGAGGGGCGGCGGCCCGGGGCCGAGCTGTTCCCGGGGTTCGGGGGCAGGACGGTCCTCCTGTGGCCGGACACCTTCACCGAGCACCTGGAACCCTCCGTCGGACGTGCCGCCGTACGGGTCCTGGAGGCCGCCGGACTGGCGGTGCTGCTGCCGCCGAGGAGGGTGTGGCGCCACGGGCCCGTCGGCGACGGGGTCACCAGGGGCCCCCTCCGCCCGGGCGCGCTGCTCCCGCGCCGCCGGCAGCGCGTGTGCTGCGGACTGACGTACGTCTCGACCGGCCAGCTCGACCGCGCCCGCGCCGTCCTGCGCCGCACCCTGGACCTCCTGGAGCCCTACCTCTCCATGGACGGCCTCCCGGTCGTCGTGCTGGAGCCGAGCTGTGCCGCGGCCCTGCGCACGGACCTGCCCGAGCTGCTGCCCGGCGACCCGCGCGCGGCGCGGCTGGCGGCGGCGGTGGTGACCTTCGCGGAGGCACTGGAACGGCACGCGCCGGACTGGACCCCGCCCCGCCTGGACCGCCCGGCGGCCGGCCAGACGCACTGCCACCAGCACGCGGTCCTCGGCGACGGGGCCGAACGCCGGCTGCGCGAGGCTGCGGGCCTCACCGGCACCCTCGCCGGCGGCTGCTGCGGACTCGCGGGCAACTTCGGCTTCGAGAAGGGCCACGAGGAGGTGTCGCGGGCCTGCGCGGAGGAACAGCTCCTGCCGGCGGTCCGGGCGGCCGGCGAGACCGCCGTGATCCTCGCCGACGGCTTCTCCTGCCGCACCCAGTTGGCCCAGCTCTCCGGCCGCCGGGGCCGCCACCTGGCGGAGGTACTGGCACAGGCGCTGGACGACGGCCCGCGGAACGACGGGTCCGCGGGAACCGCGTAAGTACGCTGGGACGTCACCGGCCGAAGGACTTCGAGGAGCGACCCGCATGACCCTCCGCCTGCAGTCGATCACCCGCGACGAACATCTGGCGTTCGTCCGCTCGCGGCCCTCGGCCAGCCATATGCAGGTGCCGTCCTGGGGGGACGTGAAGCCGGACTGGCGTGCGGAGAGCCTCGGCTGGTTCGACGCGGACGGCCGCCTCCGAGGGACCGGTCTCGTGCTCCTGCGCCCGCTGCCGAAGGTCAAGCGGTACCTCGCGTATCTGCCCGAGGGTCCCGTCATCGACTGGCACGACCCGGACCTCGCCGAACGCTGGCTCCGGCCGATGGTCGCGCATCTGAAGTCACGCGGCGCGTTCACCGTGAAGATGGGCCCGCCCGTCGTCACGCGCCGCTGGAGCGCGGACACGGTCAAGACGGCCATCGCCGATCCGGTGGCGCGGCGCCTCGGCGAGGTGACGGCTTCCTCGCACGAGCCGGGCGCCGCCGAGATCGCCGAGCGGCTGCGGGCCATGGGCTGGCAGCGGACCGAGCCGGGCGGCGAGGACGGCTTCGCGGCGGGCCAGCCGCGCTACGTCTTCCAGGTCCCCTTCGCCGGACGCTCCCTGGAGGAGATCCACAAGGGCCTCAACCAGCAGTGGCGGCGCAACATCAAGAAGGCCGACAAGGCCGGCGTCGAGGTGGTCAGGGGCGGTTACGACGACCTGCCCGCGTTCTACGAGCTCTACGCGGAGACGGCGGAACGGGACCGCTTCATCCCGCGCCCGCTGCCGTACTTCCAGCGGATGTGGACCTCGCTGACGGCCGAGGACCCCGACCGCATGCGGCTGTATCTCGCCCGCCACGAGGGCGACGTCCTGGCCGCGGCCACCATGCTGACCGTCGGCAGCCATGTCTGGTACTCCTACGGCGCCTCCACCGGCCGCAAGCGCGAGGTGCAGCCCAACAACGCCATCCAGTGGCGCATGATGAGCGACGCCCACGCGCTGGGCGCCGCCGTGTACGACTTCCGCGGGATCACCGACACCCTCGACGAGAGCGACCACCTCGTCGGACTGCTGCGCTTCAAGGCGGGGGCGGGCGGCGAGGCGGCGGAGTACCTCGGGGAGTGGGACCTCCCCATCAACCGGCTGCTGCACAAGGCGCTGGACGTCTACATGTCCCGTCGCTGAGGCGGAACGGGCCGGTCCCGGTCTCAGCATCCAGGACAGCTCCATAAGCGGTTCACACTCCTGACGAAGTCCACTACCCTGGACTCGGTAGTGCATCGTGATGAACGCCCGACCGTAGCCAGCCTCCAGGACCGCCCGTGAGCACCCCCAGCGCCACCACCTCGTCGTCCGCACCCGTTCCCGGGACGGAGCACGCCCCCGTGTCCCCGGGCGGCGCGCCCGGTCGTCTCGGTTCCCTCGGGCCCGTCGGGCTGGTGCTGGCCGGGGGGATCTCGGTCCAGTTCGGCGGCGCCCTCGCGGTGACCCTCATGCCGCGGGCCGGCGCGCTCGGCGTGGTGACCCTGCGTCTGCTCGCCGCCGCGGTGATCCTGCTCGTGTTCTGCCGTCCCCGGCTGCGCGGCCACTCGCGCGCCGACTGGGGGACGGTCGCCGTCTTCGGCATCGCCATGGGCGCGATGAACGGCCTCTTCTACGAGTCGGTCGCCCGCATCCCCCTCGGCGCCGCCGTCACCCTGGAGGTGCTCGGCCCCCTCGCCCTCTCGGTGCTGGCCTCCCGCCGCGCGGTCAACGCGGTCTGGGCGGGCCTCGCCCTGTGCGGGGTCTTCCTGCTGAGCGGCGGAGGGTTCGGCTCCCTGGACCCGGTGGGCGTGGCCTTCGCGCTCGGGGCGGGCGCGATGTGGGCGGCGTACATCGTCTTCAGCGCCCGTACGGGCCGCCGTTTCCCGCAGGCCGACGGGCTCGCGCTGGCCATGGCCGTGGCGGCGCTGCTGTTCCTCCCGCTGGGGATCGCCGAGTCCGGCACCCGGCTCCTGGACCCGACCACGGTGGCGCTCGGCTCCGCGGTCGCGGTTCTCTCCTCGGTCCTGCCCTACACCCTCGAACTCCTCGCGCTGCGCCGCCTGCCCGCCTCCACCTTCGCGGTCCTCATGAGCCTGGAGCCCGCGATCGCCGCGACAGCGGGCTTCCTCATCCTCGACCAGTCCCTGTCCGCGACCCAGTCGGCCGCGATCGCCCTGGTCATCGGCGCGAGCATCGGCGCGGTGCGGACCCAGGTGGGCCGAGGCAAGGCAACACTCCCGCTCGACGCCCCCTGACCCCACCAGGCGCCCCGGGTGCCACGCGCCCCGGCGGCCGCCGGGGCGCGCCTGGCTCAGGAAGCCGTGTCCAGCCACTCCGCGAACGCAGGGCCCGTCAGCCGGGCGTCCGCACCCGGGAGCAGGCCGCCGTTCTCGAACAGGTCCCGCTCCGGGTTGGCCGGGTCGCTCACGGCGATCACCTTCGCGGCCGGGTCCCGGCGGGACAGCAGCAGCCGGGCCGCCTCCTCCAGGCTCTCCTCGCGCGGACCGGCCACCTCCGGGAACGGGGCCCGCGCCCCCGGTGCCTCCTCCGCCTCCGCCATCTCCACCAGCGCCTCCGCGACGGTCCGCGCCGCGACGAGCCGGGTCCGCATCCTCGGGACGTGGACGGTGTCGCCCTGGCGCCCCCACTGCGTGAACTGCTCCACCAGCTCGTGGAACTGCGCCGCCCGCAGCACCCGCACCGGCACCGGTCCCGCCAGCACCGCGCGCTCGTGCTCCAGCTTGGCCGCGTTGTAACCGGCGACCGAGGCGTCGATGCCGATGATCGACACGACGACCAGCCGGCCGACCCCGGCCTTCTGCCCGGCCTCGTGCAGATTGCGGGCCGCGGCCGTGAAGAACTCCGTCGCCACCTCCCGGTCGGGCGAGGGCGTGCTGGACGCGTCGATCACGACGTCCACACCCTCCAGCGCCTCGGCCAGTCCGGCGCCGGTGACGACGTCGACCCCGGTGGCCCGGGACATCGGTACGACCGTGTGCCCGCGCTCCGTCAGCACGTCCACGACATGCCGCCCGAGCCGCCCGGTCGCCCCGGCCACCGCGATCTTCTTGGTCTCGCTCATGCTCACGTCTCCCTCTGTGTCCCTCTTGCCGCGTCGTCATCGGTATGACGGACCGGGGACGGGAGGTGTGACAGGTTCGGGGCGGGAAGCGGAGAAATAAATTGATGCAAGCATGCTTGATTGTTTCTGAGCCCGCTGAGATGCTCCCCCCATGTCCGATCCGACGCCCGTGTTCGACGATCTGCGTGACGAAAGCGAAGAACTCGACCGGCTCGTGGCCGAGTTCGGTCCGGAGCAGTGGGCGCTCCCGACGCCCGCGCCGCACTGGACCGTCGCCCATCAGATCGCCCACCTCGCCTGGACCGACCACTCCGCGCTCCTGTCCGTCACTGACGCCGACGCCTTCCACGGACTCGTCGAGAAGGCGCTCGCGGCGCCCACGACGTTCGTGGACGACGGCGCCGACGACGGGGCCCGGCTGCCGTCCGCCGAACTGCTGGCGCGCTGGCGCACGGGGCGCGCCGCGCTGGACCGGGCCCTGCGGGAGGCCGTGCCGGGCACCCGCTTCCCCTGGTACGGCCCGCCCATGTCCGGCGCCTCCATGGCCACCGGCCGGCTCATGGAGACCTGGGCCCACGGCCAGGACGTCGCCGACGCCCTCGGTGTGGTCCGCGCCCCCACCGACCGGCTCCGGCATGTGGTCCGCATCGGGGTGCGCACACGGGACTTCGCCTTCGCCGCGCGCGGGCTCGCCGCGCCCGCCGAGGAGTTCCGGGTGGAGATCCTCGCCCCCTCCGGCGACACCTGGACCTACGGCCCCGAGGACGCCCCCCAGCGCGTCACCGGCACCGCCCTCGACTTCTGTCTGCTGGTCACCCAGCGGGCGAACCGCGCCGACGTCGACGTCCGTGCCGAGGGGCCCGACGCCGACCGCTGGCTCGACATCGCCCAGGCCTTCGCGGGCCCGCCCGGCGACGGACGCCCGCCGAAGGAGGACACGGAGTGACGCTGCGCATCGGCAACGTCTCCGGCTTCTACGGCGACCGCTTCGACGCCCTGCGCGAGATGCTCACCGGCGGCGAACTCGACGTCCTCACCGGTGACTACCTCGCCGAGCTGACCATGCTGATCCTGGGCCGGGACCGGCTGAAGGACCCCGCCGCCGGATACGCCCGCACCTTCCTGCGGCAGCTCGAGGACTGTCTCGGCCTGGCGCACGAGCGGTCCGTGAAGATCGTGACGAACGCCGGGGGCCTCAACCCGGCGGGGCTCGCCGACGCCGTACGGGAACTGGCCGGCCGGCTCGGCATCCCGGTGCGCGTCGCCCATGTCGAGGGCGACGACCTCACGCCCGCGTACCCGGGCAGTCTCGCCGCCCACGCCTACCTCGGCGGCTTCGGCATCGCCGAGTGCCTGTCGGCGGGCGCGGACATCGTGGTCACCGGACGGGTCACCGACGCGGCCCTGGTCACCGGGCCCGCCGCCGCGCACTTCGGCTGGCGGCCCGCGGACCACGACCGGCTCGCGGGAGCCGTCGTCGCCGGGCACGTGCTCGAGTGCGGGACCCAGGCCACCGGCGGCAACTACTCCTTCTTCGGCGACGGCGACGTACGCCGCCCCGGCTTCCCGCTCGCGGAGATCCACGAGGACGGGAGCTGCGTCATCACCAAGCACCCCGGCACCGGCGGCTTCGTCGACGTCGGCACGGTCACCGCGCAGCTTCTGTACGAGACCGGGGGCGCCCGGTACGCGGGACCCGACGTCACCGCCCGCCTGGACACCGTACGGCTCGTCCAGGACGGCCCCGACCGGGTGCGGATCGAGGGCGTGCGCGGCGAGGCACCGCCCCCCACCCTCAAGGTCGGCCGCAACAGGCTCGGCGGCTTCCGCAACGAGGTGACCTTCGTCCTGACCGGACTCGGCATCGAGGCCAAGGCCGCGCTGGTGCGCGAGCAGATGGGCGACGCCCTCGCCAAGACGCCGCCCGCGGAGGTGCGCTGGGAACTGGTGCGCACCGACCGGGCCGACGCGGACACCGAGGAGACCGCCAGCGCCCTGCTGCGGCTCGTCGTCCGCGATCCCGACCAGGCCACCGTGGGACGCGCGCTGAGCGGGGCGGCCATCGAGCTGGCGCTCGCCAGTTACCCCGGATTCCATGTGGTGGCGCCCCCGGGGAAGGGCGCGCCCTATGGGGTCTTCGAGGATGTGTACGTCCCCCAGGGCGCCGTCGACCACAGGGCCGTCCTGCCCGACGGGAGCCGTCTCTCGGTGATCCCGGCCCAGGACACGCTCGTACTGGAGACACTCGAGGAACCGCCCCTGCCCGAGCCGTTGCCGGCGGGTCCGGCCCGCCGGGCTCCCCTCGGTCTCGTCGCGGGCGCCCGCAGCGGCGACAAGGGCGGCAACGCCAACGTCGGCGTCTGGGTCCGCACCGACGAGGCCTGGCGCTGGCTCGCCCACGAACTGACGGCCGACCGCTTCCGGGAGCTGATCCCGGAGAGCCGCCCGCTGCGGGTCGTCCGGCACGTCCTGCCCGGCCTGCGCGCCCTCAACTTCGTGGTCGAGGGAATCCTCGGCGAAGGCGTCGCCTCCCAGGCCCGCTTCGACCCGCAGGCCAAGGCACTCGGCGAATGGCTCCGCTCCCGTCACCTCGACATCCCGGAGGTCCTGCTATGACGGTCCTTTCGTCCGCCCTGGACGTGGGCGGCCAGGACTACCAGGCGAACCGCGAGGTCATGCTCGCCAAGCTCGCCGACCTCGGCACCGAGCACGCCAAGGCCCTCGCGGGCGGCGGCGAGAAGTACGTCGAGCGGCACCGGAAGCGCGGCAAGCTGCTCGCCCGCGAGCGCATCGAGCTGCTGCTCGACCCCGACACGCCCTTCCTGGAGCTGTCGCCGCTCGCGGCCTACGGCAGCGACTACACGGTGGGCGCCTCGCTCGTCACCGGTATCGGCGTGGTCGAGGGCGTCGAGTGCCTCATCACCGCCAACGACCCGACCGTGCGCGGCGGCGCCAGCAACCCCTGGAGCCTGAAGAAGGCCCTGCGGGCGAACGACATCGCCCTCGCGAACCGGCTGCCCTGCATCAGCCTGGTCGAGTCGGGCGGCGCCGATCTGCCCTCGCAGAAGGAGATCTTCATCCCCGGGGGCGCGATCTTCCGCGACCTCACCCGGCTGTCGGCGGCCGGGATCCCCACGGTGGCCGTGGTCTTCGGGAACTCGACGGCCGGCGGCGCGTACGTCCCCGGCATGTCGGACCACGTGATCATGGTCAAGGAGAAGGCGAAGGTCTTCCTCGGCGGTCCGCCGCTGGTGAAGATGGCCACGGGCGAGGAGAGCGACGACGAGTCGCTGGGCGGCGCGGAGATGCACGCGCGCGTGTCGGGCCTCGCGGACTACTTCGCCGTCGACGAGCGGGACGCGCTGCGCCAGGCCCGCCGGGTCGTCGCCCGGCTCAACCACCGCAAGGCGTACGGCGATCCCGCCCCGGCCGAGCCGCCCAAGTACGACGAGGACGAACTGCTGGGAATCGTCCCCGGCGATCTGAAGCACCCCTTCGATCCGCGCGAGGTGATCGCCCGGATCGTCGACGGCTCGGACTTCGACGAGTTCAAGCCGCTGTACGGGACGAGCCTGACCACCGGCTGGGCGAGCCTGCACGGCTACCCGGTCGGCATCCTCGCCAACGCGCAGGGCGTGCTGTTCAGCGCCGAGTCCCAGAAGGCCGCCCAGTTCATCCAGTTGGCCAACCAGCGCGACATCCCGCTGCTCTTCCTGCACAACACCACCGGCTACATGGTCGGCAAGGAGTACGAGCAGGGCGGCATCATCAAGCACGGCGCGATGATGATCAACGCGGTGAGCAACTCGCGGGTCCCGCATCTGTCGGTGCTCATGGGCGCCTCCTACGGAGCCGGCCACTACGGGATGTGCGGACGGGCCTACGACCCGCGGTTCCTGTTCGCCTGGCCCAGCGCCAAATCGGCCGTGATGGGACCGCAGCAGCTCGCGGGCGTCCTGTCGATCGTCGCCCGGCAGTCGGCCGCCGCGAAGGGCCACCCGTACGACGACGACGCCGACGCGGCGCTGCGCGCCATGGTGGAGCAGCAGATCGAGTCCGAGTCGCTGCCGATGTTCCTGTCCGGGCGGCTGTACGACGACGGGGTCATCGACCCGCGCGACACCCGCACCGTCCTCGGCCTGTGCCTGTCCGCGATCCACACGGCGCCCTTCGAGGGCGCGCGCGGTGGCTTCGGCGTCTTCCGGATGTGAGGGATCACGTGATTGCGAGTCTGCTGGTCGCCAACCGGGGCGAGATCGCCTGCCGGGTCTTCCGCACCTGCCGCGAGGCCGGGGTGCGCACCGTCGCGGTGTATTCCGACGCCGACGAGAACGCCCTGCACACGCGGGAGGCGGACGCCGCGGTGCGGCTGCCGGGTGCGACGCCCGCCGAGACGTATCTGCGGGGCGATCTCGTCGTGCGGGCCGCGCTGGACGCGGGCGCGGACGCGGTGCACCCGGGGTACGGGTTCCTGTCGGAGAACGCGGATTTCGCACGGGCGGTGATCGACGCCGGACTGGTGTGGGTCGGACCGTCTCCCGAGGCGATCGAGGCGATGGCGTCCAAGACGCGGGCCAAGAAGCTGATGGGGCTCGCACCGCTGGAACGGGTCACCGCCGGGGACCTGCCGGTGCTGGTCAAGGCCGCCGCGGGCGGCGGCGGCCGCGGGATGCGGATCGTCCGTGAACTGGCGGACCTGGACACCGAGCTGGAGGCGGCCCGGGCGGAGGCGCTGAGCGCCTTCGGTGACGGCGAGGTGTTCGTCGAGCCGTACGTGGAGGGCGGCCGGCACGTCGAGGTGCAGATCCTGGCCGACGCGCACGGCACGGTCTGGCCGCTCGGCACCCGCGACTGCTCCCTCCAGCGCCGCCACCAGAAGGTGATCGAGGAGGCGCCCGCACCCGGACTGGGCGATGAACTCACGCGGCAGCTCTACGCGTTGTCGGTGCGCGCCGCCCGCGCCGTGGACTACGTCGGCGCCGGCACGGTCGAGTTCCTGGTCGCCGACGGCACCGCGCACTTCCTGGAGATGAACACCCGCCTCCAGGTCGAACACCCGGTGACGGAGGCGGTGTTCGGGGTCGACCTGGTGGCCCTGCAACTGCGGGTCGCGGAGGGGGAGCGGCTGGAGAGCGAGCCCCCGCCCGCGCGGGGCCACGCGGTCGAGGCCCGGCTGTACGCGGAGGACCCGGCGGGCGCCTGGGCGCCGCAGACGGGCATCCTGCACAGGTTCGCCGTCCCGGACGGCGTCCGGCTGGACACCGGGTTCGCCGACGGCGACTCGGTCGGCATCCACTACGACCCGATGCTCGCGAAGGTCGTCGCGCACGCCGCCACCCGCGCGGAGGCCGTGCGGAAGCTGGCCGGCGCCCTGGAGCGGGCCACGCTCCACGGCCCGGTCACCAACCGCGATCTGCTCGTACGGTCGCTGCGGCACGAGGAGTTCACCGGGGCCCGGATGGACACCGGGTTCTACGACCGTCACCTCGCCGCGCTGACCGAGCCGGCCCCGGACCCGTACGCCCCGCTGGCCGCGGCCCTGGCCGACGCGCACGGGCGTTCCCGGTTCGGCGGCTGGCGCAACCTGGCGTCGGCTCCGCAGACGAGGCGCTACCGGATACACGGCGCCGAGCACGAGGCCGCGTACCGGCACACGCGTCAGGGCCTCGCGGCCGACGGGGTGCGCGTGCTGCACGCCGACGCAGGCCGTGTCGTCCTCGAAGTGTCGGGCGTGCGGCGGACGTTCGAGGTCACGCGGTACGACGGTGGCCGGGTCTTC
The DNA here is from genome assembly GCF_053600395.1 of Streptomyces sp. NPDC005070. Lineage (NCBI taxonomy): Bacteria > Bacillati > Actinomycetota > Actinomycetes > Kitasatosporales > Streptomycetaceae > Streptomyces > Streptomyces sp. NPDC005070. Next base: position 37,425 of record NZ_JBSFZS010000061.1, read on the forward strand.
GTGAACGCGACCGCGCTGACCGAGCTCCCCCGCTTCCCCGATCCGGCCGCGGACCGGGCTCCGGGCTCGCTGCTCGCCCCGATGCCCGGAACCGTGGTCCGGGTGGCCGAGGGGCTCGCCGAGGGCGCCGCCGTGCGGGCCGGGGAGCCGCTGCTGTGGCTGGAGGCGATGAAGATGGAGCACAGGATCTCGGCACCGACGGCGGGGACGCTCACCGCCCTGCACGCCGTGGTCGGACAGCAGGTGGAGGTGGGCGCGCTGCTGGCCGTCGTGCGCGAGGAAACGGCACCCGGGGAGGTGCCGACGGACGCCGCCGGGTGAACCGGCGCCCCGCACCCCTCGCCCTCCCGCACCCCTCGTCCTCCCGCACCCCTCGTCCTCCCGCACCCCTCGTACTCCCGCACCTCTCGCACCCTCGTACTCCCGCACTTTCCGTACTTCCGTACCGAGGAGCCCTCATGAGCCCCGTCACAGAGACCGACGAACACAAGGCGCTCCGTTCCGCGGTCGCCGCTCTCGGCAAGCGCTACGGCCGCGAGTACCTCACCAAGGCCGTCGCCGAGGGCGGTCACCCCGACGAGCTGTGGGCCGAGGCGGGAAAGCTCGGCTATCTCGGGGTGAACCTCCCGGAGGAGTACGGCGGCGGAGGCGGCGGCATCGCCGAACTGTCCATCGTCCTGGAGGAGTTGGGTGCGGCGGGCTGTCCGCTGCTGATGCTCGTCGTCTCGCCCGCCATCTGCGGCACGGTCATCGCCCGCTTCGGCACCGAGGAGCAGAAGCAGGCGTGGCTCCCGGGCCTGTCGGACGGCACCCGCACGATGGCGTTCGGCATCACCGAGCCCGACGCCGGTTCCAACTCGCACCGCATCACGACCACGGCCCGCCGTGACGGCACCGACTGGGTCCTGACCGGCCGCAAGGTGTTCATCTCCGGCGTCGACATCGCCGACGCGACGCTCATCGTGGGCCGCACGGAGGACGCGCGCACCGGCAGCCTCAAGCCCTGCCTGTTCATCGTCCCGCGTGACGCCGAAGGCTTCGGCCGGCGCCAGATCGACATGGAACTGGCCAGTGCCGAGAAGCAGTTCGAGCTCACCCTGGACGAGGTGCGGCTGCCGGCCGACGCGCTGGTCGGCGACGAGGACGCGGGACTGCTGCAGCTGTTCGCCGGTCTCAACCCGGAGCGCGTGATGACGGCCGCGTTCGCGATCGGCATGGGCCGTTTCGCGCTCGCCAGGGCCGTGGAGTACGCGCGGGACCGCACCGTCTGGAAGGCGCCGATCGGCGCGCACCAGGCCATCGCCCACCCCCTCGCGCAGGCCCACATCGAGCTCGAACTGGCCCGGCTGATGATGCAGAAGGCCGCGTACCTGTACGACGCGGGCGACGACGTCGGGGCGGGGGAGGCCGCCAACATGGCCAAGTACGCGGCCGGTGAGGCCTGTGTACGGGCCGTCGACCAGGCCGTGCACACCCTCGGGGGCAACGGCCTCACCCGGGAGTTCGGCCTCGCCTCCCTCATTACGGCGGCGCGCGTGTCTCGTATCGCGCCGGTGAGCCGGGAGATGATTCTCAACTACGTCTCCCACCAGACCCTGGGCCTGCCCAAGTCGTACTGAGCGCTCTAGGAGGAACCGTGTTCCGCAGCGAGTACGCAGATGTACCGGCCGTCGAGGAACCCATTCACGAGGCCGTCCTGGGCCGCGCCGCCGAGCGCGGCGAGACGCCCGCGCTCGTCGACGGCGTCGACGGCACCACGCTCACCTACGCGCAGGTCGACCAGTTCCACCGGCGGCTGGCCGCCGCGTTCGCCGAGGCGGGGCTGCGCAAGGGCGACGTGCTCGCCCTGCTCAGCCCCAACACCATCGCCTTCCCCGTGGTCTTCTACGGGGCCACGCGCGCGGGGGCGTCGGTCACCACGGTGCACCCGCTCGCCACGGCGGAGGAGTTCGCCAAGCAGCTCCTGGACTCCTCGGCCCGCTGGATCGTGACCGTCTCGCCCCTGCTGGAGACGGCCCGCCGGGCCGCCGAACTCGCGGGCGGCGTACGGGAGATCTTCGTCTGCGACCAGGCGGAGGGCCACCGGTCCATGCTCGACCTGCTGGGCAGCACCGCGCCCGAACCGCGGGTGGACATCGACCCCGTCGAGGACGTGGCGGCGCTCCCGTACTCCTCGGGCACCACGGGCGTCCCCAAGGGCGTGATGCTCACCCACCGCTCCATAGCCACCAACCTCGCCCAGCTCTCGCCGGCCATGCCGATGAACCCCGGCGAGCGCATCCTCGCCGTGCTGCCGTTCTTCCACATCTACGGACTGACGGCCCTGATGAACGCGCCCCTGCGGCAGGGCGCCACCGTGGTCGTGCTGCCCCGCTTCGACCTCGACACCTTTCTCGGCGCCATCCAGGAACACCGCATCACCGGTCTGTACGTGGCGCCGCCGATCGTCCTGGCACTCGCCAAGCACCCCGCCGTCGCGGAGTACGACCTGTCCTCGCTGGAGTACATCGTCTCGGCGGCCGCACCCCTGGACGCCGCGCTCGCGGCCGCCTGTTCGGCCCGGCTCGGGCTGCCGCCGGTGGGCCAGGCCTACGGCATGACCGAACTGTCGCCCGGCACGCACGTCGTCCCGCTGGACGCCGAGAACCCGCCCCCGGGAACGGTCGGCAAACTCGTCGCGGGCACCGAGATGCGCATCGTCTCCCTCGACGACCCGGACAAGGACGTCGGCGTCGGGGAACGCGGTGAGATCGTCGTCCGGGGACCCCAGGTCATGAAGGGCTATCTGGGCCGGCCCGACGCGACCGCCGCGATGATCGACCCCGACGGCTGGCTGCACACCGGGGATGTCGGTCATGTCGACGAGGACGGCTGGCTGTTCGTCGTGGACCGCGTCAAGGAGCTCATCAAGTACAAGGGCTTCCAGGTCGCCCCCGCAGAACTGGAGGCACTGCTGCTCACCCACGCCGGCATCGCCGACGCCGCCGTCATCGGGTCCTACAACGAGGACAACAACGAGGTCCCGCACGCCTTCGTGGTGCGCCAGCCCTCGGCCGCGGACCTCTCCGCGAACGAGGTCATGCTGTACGTCGCCGAGCGCGTCGCCCCGTACAAGCGGGTCCGGATCGTCACCTTCATCGCCGCCGTCCCGAGGGCTGTCTCCGGGAAGATCCTGCGCCGCGAACTGCGAGGCCCGTCATGACCGTCGTCCGCACGGAACACGAGCGCGGCATCACCACGCTCACCCTGGACTCGCCCGCCACCCGCAACGCGCTGTCGGGCGTCCTCGTGGGCGAGCTCACCGACGCGCTCACCCGCTGCGGCAAGGACGGCGACGTACGCGCTGTCGTCCTGACCCACACCGGGAACACCTTCTGCGCGGGTGCCGATCTGCGTGATCCGCCGCCTCCGGAGGCCTTCGTCGGCCTGCTGCGGCAGATCGTCGAGCTGAGCAGGCCCGTCGTGGCCCGGGTGGAGGGACACGTCCGGGCGGGCGGCCTCGGCCTGCTCGGGGCCTGTGACATCGCGGTGGCGGGCGAGGCGGCGAGCTTCGCCTTCACCGAGGTACGGATCGGGGTCGCCCCCGCCGTCATCTCGCTGCCGCTGCTGCCTCGCACCGACCCGCGCGCACTCGCCCGGTACTACCTCACCGGCGAACGCTTCGACGCCCCCGAGGCCGTACGCACCGGGCTCCTCACGGCGTCCGGGGACGACGTGGACGCCGTCCTCGCGCCCATCCTCGACGGGCTGCGCCGGGCGGCCCCCGACGCCCTCGCCGAGACGAAGGCGCTGCTCACGGCTAAGGTGCTGGAGACCTTCGACCGGGACGCGGCGGACCTCACCGCGCTCTCGGCCCGGCTGTTCTCCTCCGCGCGGGCCCGCGAGGGGATGACGGCCTTCCTCGAACGACGGGATCCCGCATGGGTGGTGTGAGCGCGACGGAACACGCGGCACGTACTCCGCACGTCCCCAAACAGGACCGCAGCCGGGCCACCCGGCAGCGGCTCCTGGCCGCCGCCGTGGCCTGCCTCGCCGAACACGGCTGGGCGGGTTCCACGGTCTCCGTCGTCGCCGAGCGCGCCGGGGTGTCCCGGGGCGCCGCCCAGCACCACTTCCCCACCCGCGAGGACCTCTTCACGGCGGCCGTCGAGTACGTCGCCGAGGAACGCTCCAGCGCCCTGCGGGACCTCTTCCCCGACGGCCCCGCCGACCGGCGTGCCGTCGTCGAGGCCCTCGTCGGCCTGTACACCGGGCCGCTGTTCCGCGCCGCCCTCCACCTGTGGGTCGCGGCCTCGAACGAGGACCAGCTCCGTGCGCGGGTGACCGAGCTCGAAGGGCGCGTCGGCCGCGAGAGCCACCGCATCGCGGTGGACCTGCTGGGCGCGGACGAGTCCCGGCCCGGGGTGCGCGAGACGGTGCAGGGGCTGCTCGACATGGCGCGCGGTCTCGGCCTCGCGAACCTGCTCACCGACGACACGGCGCGCAGGGAGCGGGTCGTGGCGCAGTGGGGGACGATCGTGGAGGAGACACTCGGCTGAGCCGCGGGCCCCGGCGCGCGGCCGAGCCGCGGCCCCGCGCCGTTCCCGGCCCCCGGTCAGGGGCTGAGCCGCTCGATCCGCCAGCCGCCGTCGGACCGGGCCACGTAGCGGAGCCGGTCGTGGAGCCGGTTCTCGCGGCCCTGCCAGAACTCGACCGTCTGCGGGGCGATCCGGAAACCGCCCCAGTGCGGCGGCACGGGCACCTGCTCGCCCTCCGGGTAGCGGGCGACCAGCTCCGTGTACGCGACATCCAGCTCGCTGCGCCCGGAGATGACCGTGGACTGGGTGCTCGCCCAGGCGCCGAGCTGGGAGCCGTGCGGGCGGGTGCGGAAGTACGCGGTGGTCTCCTCCCGGCCCGTGCGCCGCGCCGTCCCGGTGACGATGACCTGCCGGGCCAGCGGATGCCACGGGAAGAGCAGCGAGATGTACGGGTTGTGGGCCAGCTCGCGGGCCTTGCGTGAGTCGTAGTTCGTGTAGAAGACGAAGCCCTGGTCGTCGTACCCCTTGAGCAGCACCGTGCGCGAGCTGGGCCGGCCCTCGGCGTCCGCCGTGGAGACGACCATCGCGTTCGGCTCGTGCACGAAACCATGTACCGCAGCCTGCGCCGCCTGCTCGAACCAGCGGGAGAACTGCTCCATCGGGTGCGGGGCGAGATCGCCCTCGTCGAGTCCCTCGGCGCGGTAGTGCGCCCGCATGGAGGCCGGGTCGGCGGCGATCTTCTCGTGCGCGGCCTCGGCGGCCTCGGCCGCGGCCTTGATGAGGGGCTCGTTCGTGGATTCGTCCGGGACACGATCGTTCACGCCGTCATCCTGCCGTATCGGGGCCCCGCGCGGGCCGGGTGCGCGAGCGGGTGTGCTTCGTCACGCAGTGGCACTCAGTGCCGCGTTCTCTCCCTGAAGATGGCACTCGGGGATATCGTGCTGGTGCCGTTCCGGTTGGAGGACCAGTCGTACGGGGCATCACCGGGGTGACCGCTTTCGGACCGCGAGTCGGCGGAGACCGACCGAAGAACATTCGGGAGTCTTCGCAGACGACCGCGGAACCGGCCGGCGCAGCGCCTCACCGTCGACCGTCACCCCCACAGGGGCGCAGGGTCACCACCACCCCGACAACACCATCCGTCGCACACATCACGAGGAGCCGCCTGATGTCCGACTTCGTACCCGGACTCGAAGGAGTCGTCGCGTTCGAGACGGAGATCGCCGAACCCGATAAGGAGGGCGGCGCCCTCCGGTACCGGGGCGTCGACATCGAGGACCTCGTCGGCCACGTCTCCTTCGGCAACGTCTGGGGACTCCTCGTCGACGGCGCCTTCAACCCCGGCCTGCCGCCCGCCGAGCCGTTCCCGATCCCCGTCCATTCCGGCGACATCCGCGTCGACGTGCAGTCCGCGCTCGCGATGCTCGCGCCCGTCTGGGGCCTCAAACCCCTCCTCGACATCGACGCGGAGCAGGCCCGCGAGGACCTCGCCCGCGCCGCCGTCATGGCCCTGTCGTACGTCGCCCAGTCCGCCCGCGGGCAGGGCCTGCCCATGGTCCCGCAGAACGAGATCGACAAGGCCCAGTCCGTCGTCGAGCGGTTCATGATCCGCTGGCGCGGCGAGCCGGACCCCAAGCACGTCGCCGCCGTCGACGCCTACTGGACCTCGGCCGCCGAGCACGGCATGAACGCCTCCACCTTCACCGCCCGTGTGATCGCCTCGACCGGCGCGGACGTCGCCGCGGCGCTCTCCGGGGCCGTGGGAGCCATGTCGGGCCCGCTGCACGGCGGCGCCCCCTCCCGTGTCCTCGGCATGATCGAGGAGATCGAGCGCACCGGGGACGCCGACGCCTACGTCCGGCAGGCCCTCGACAACGGCGAGCGCCTCATGGGCTTCGGCCACCGCGTCTACCGCGCCGAGGACCCGCGCGCCCGGGTGCTGCGCCGCACCGCGCGCGAGCTGGGCGCGCCCCGCTTCGAGGTCGCCGAAGCGCTGGAGAAGGCCGCCCTCGCCGAGCTCCACGCCCGCCGCCCGGACCGGGTCCTCGCGACGAACGTCGAGTTCTGGGCGGCCATCGTCCTGGACTTCGCCGAGGTCCCGGCACACATGTTCACGTCCATGTTCACGTGCGCCCGTACCGCGGGCTGGTCGGCGCACATCCTGGAGCAGAAGCGCACCGGCCGCCTGGTGCGCCCCTCCGCGCACTACGTGGGCCCCGGCACGCGCGGTGTCCAGGAGATCGAGGGCTTCGAGGACATCGCGCACTGACCCGTGCGGCGCGCACTGACCCGTGCGGCGCGCACCGGCCTGTGCGGTGCGCACCGACCCCGTTGCGAGGCCGTCCGTCGTCACGCGGGAGCGAGCAGCTCCACGTGGTGGCGGGCGGCGACGAGCGGATGCGCCCGCAGCTTGCCCTTGAGTTCGTTGAAGCCGTACTCGGCGAAGAGCGGATTCGACGGGTCGTCGGTGACGCCGGGCGCGGCGGCCGCGTGCGGGAACGGCAGCGGCTCGATCCGGGCGTCCAGGCGCGGGTTGTAGAAGAACGGCACCGAGAACCGCTCGGTGGCCCCGGCCGGGCTCACCACCCGGTGGTTGGTCGCCACGAGATACCCGTCGGTCGCGACCTCCAGGAGTTCGCCCAGGTTGACCACGAAGGCACCCGGCAGCGGCGGCACGTCATGGAAACGGCCGTCCTCGCGCTGCACCTGGAGCCCGCCGATCCGGTCCTGGAGCAGCAGCGTCAGGAATCCGTAGTCCTTGTGCGTGCCCACGCCCTGATCGGCCCCGTCGCCGGCGCTCCCCGGGTAGCGCACCAGCTTCAGGTGCGGGTGCGCCCGCTCGCCGAAGATCGAGTCGTAGAAGCCGGCCGGAGCCCCGATGGCGCTCAGCAACTCGCGCAGCAGCCGGGCCGCGACCGCGCTCAGCCGTTCCATCCAGGCCAGCGCGGCCGTCCGCAGCTCAGGCAGCGCGGCCGGCCACTGGTTCGGCCCCTGGAGCCACCAGTACGCGGGCTCGCCGGGACCAGGCGCCCGCGCGGGCCGCTCGGCGCCTATGTCGAGCTGGTCCCGCCAGTCCCGGCTGCCGCCGGTGCGCTCGTCGCCCGTCCGCGTGTACCCGCGGAAGTGCGGTGAGAAGACGTTGTCGAGGGCCAGCCGGTCGGCCTCGGGGAGCGCGAAGAACCGGTGCATGGCCCGCAGCAGCGCGTCGGTCTCGGCCTCGGTCACTCCGTGCCCGACGAGCTGGAAGAACCCCACGTCGTGGGCGGCGCTGTGGAGCTGCGCGTGCAGCAGCGCCCGTGCCTGGGGGCCGCGGTCGGCGGCCGAGAGGTCGATGATCGGAAGCTGCTGGTACGGGGCCGGGGGCCGCTCGTCCGGGGCAGCGGTGGAATACGTGGAAGACGTGTTCGTCGTCATGAGGTGCGTCCGCGGGGTATACGGGTGCCCGGGGCGGCCGCCGGGGGTGGGGCGGGGGCCACGGGTGCCGGGGAGGGGAAGAAGCCGTGCGAAGGGGGCCGGTCAGGCGGAGCGCCGACAGCCCATGCTCGTGACGCGCAGGAAATCCACGTGGCGGCGTCGGACGAGCATCGGAAGCATGGCCACAGCGTACTGCTCTCCCCGCGAACCATCTGTGACCTGGATCACTCGATGGTCTGCGACGGCTCGGAGGTCCGCGATCGCTCGGGGTCCGCGTTCACCGGGGTCCGCGTTCACCGGGGTCCGCGTTCACCGGGGTCCGCCCGAAAGCGACGGGCGCGGGCCGGGAACGCGGACGACCCGTGAGCTCGGGTCCCTCCGCCTCGCGGCGACGGGGCCGGCCGGACGCACCGGCGAGCTCACGGGTCGGGTGACTGCGTTGGATTGGGCCGGCTGCATGCGTGTCGCATGCCGGTCCGGCGCCGAACCGAGTCCGACAGCGGGCCGCTAGCCCGCAGTCACCTCGTATGTCCGGGTTTCCGTCATGAGCCGAACCACCTCCTCTCCTACGTGTGGAGAACTCTAGGAACCCGTCCCGGGAGGCTCAAGCGATTTATTCGCGTCGTCCGCGCTGTTCGCGGCGCACAGGGATTTCCCTCGTCTTCGGGCATCTTCGGGGAACGAGGTGTGGGCTGGGTCACGTTCGAGTTGAATGGTGATGAGCGAGCGAACTGTCGCGCCGTACACACGGACGCAGCCTGTAGGGGGTCCAGGTGAGTGCTTCCCGGCGTAGTGGGACCACCGACGAGCTGGGGCCGGACGAGCCCGAGCCGGACGGCTCCGATCTGCTTGCCGCGCTGCTGGACGGCATGGACGCCGCCCTGTGCGCCTTCGACGCCGACGGCGTCCTCACCCACTGGAACCGCGAGGCCGAGCGCATTCTCGGGTGGACGGCGGCCGAGGCGGTGGGGCGGCGCGGATTCGCCGGCTGGGCCGTGCGCACCGCGGACGCCCAGGAGGTCGAGGGCCGGCTGATGTCCGCCATGGAGGCGCCCGGCCGCCAGGTGCACGAGTTCGCGCTCCTCACCAAGGACGGCGGAAGGGTGCTCGTCCGCACCCAGTCCGCCGCCGTCCGCGGTCCGGAGGGCAAGCCCGCCGGGGTGTACTGCGCCTTCAGCGAGGTGCACACCCAGATCGACCTCGAACGGTCGATCGCCCTGAGCGAGGCGCTCTTCGAGGACGCCGGCTGGGGTGTGGTGCTGGTCGACGCGGACCTGCGGCCCGCCGTCGTCAACGCGTACGCCGCGCAGGCCCTCGGCACCGGACGCAGCTCCGCCCTCGGCCGGCCTCTGGGGGACCTGCTCTCCCAGGGCGTCGAGGAACTGGAGAGCGCCCTCACCCACGTCCTGTCCGAAGGCGCGCCACCGGCCCCCGCGGAGATGTGGGTGAGCCTGCGCACGCCGGAGGGCGAGAAGCGGCGGTGCTGGCGCAGCGGCTTCGTGCGGCTCGCCTCGCCGCTCGCGGAGGAGCCCGTACCGCTCGGTGTCGGCTGGCTCTTCCAGGACGTGACCGAGGCCAAGCAGACCGAGCAGGAGGCGGCGCTGCTGCGCTTCCGCGCCAACCAGTTGCACCGTGCCGCGCGGGCCGCGGCCGAGTGCGAGAACCCGGGCGAGGCCGCCGCCGTCCACCTCGACTTCGCCCTCGCGGGCTTCGCCGACCACGCCCTGGTCGACCGGGTGGCCCCGGGCCGGCCGGCCGGCGGGGAGGGGCCCGTCCGGCTCGTACGGACCGTCGCCACGCCCGCCGGGTCGCCCGGACCGAGCCACATCACCGGCAAGGCCGGACTGCCCCTGCGCTACGGGGAGGGGCACCCCGCGCTCCAGTGCGTGGACCGCGCCGGTTCGGTCCGGGCCGACGCGGCCGCCGCCGACCCCGAGCAGGCGCGCGAATGGGCCCTGGCCCGGCAGTGGCCGCGCGACTCCGTGTACGCCCTGTGCGCGGTGCTGCGCAGCCGCGGCCGGACGCTCGGCGTCGTGACGTTCCTGCGGGGCGCGGGCCGCAGCCGGTTCGAGCGCTCGGACGCGATGTACGCGGAGGACGTGGCCGTACGGATCGCGACGGCCCTGGACCTGGAGGAACTCGCGGACAAGGCTTAGAGCCCCGTGAGCCTCCTCCGGCCCGATCCGCCGGACACGGCCTAGCGGCGGTAGAAGATCCGGTCCCCGTACTCCGTCATGACCCGGCCGTTCCACTCGTGGCCGCCGTCGACGTTGCCCGAGCGGAGCAGGGGCGGCTCGATGCCGCGGTCGGCGAGGGCGCCGGCCGCGGTGGCCATCACGGCCTGGAGGAGGGCCGAGGTGACGACGGTCGAGGCGGGCGCGAAGGGTGCCTCGATGGAGTCCAGGGTGAGTTCCGCGTCGCCGACCGGGATCCGCGAGTCGAGGACGACGTCGCAGTGGTCCTTGAGGTAGGTCCCCGACACGTGCCGTGACGTCGTCTCGGTGGTGTAGGCGACGGAGGTGACGCCGATGACCTTCACGCCCAGGGCGCGGGCGTTCATCGCCATCTCGACGGGAAGCGCGTTGCGGCCGGAGAGCGAGATGATCACCAGCAGGTCGCCGGAGCGCAGCGGGCTGGAGTCCAGGACCGCGCTCGCCAGACCGTCGACCCGCTCCAGGGCGGAGCCGAGGGTCGCGGGCATGACGTCGACGCCCACCACTCCCGGTACGGCGAGCAGGTTCATCAGGGCGAGACCGCCCGCGCGGTAGACGATGTCCTGCGCGGCGAGCGAGGAGTGACCGGCGCCGAAGGCGAAGAGCCGGCCGCCCTCCACGACGGTGTCCGCGATCAGGTTCCCGGCCGCCTCGATCTCCCCGGCGTCCTCGTCCCGTACCTGCCGCAGCAGGCCGATCGCGGCGTCGAAGAACTGCCCGGCCAGCTTGCTGTCGCTCATCGGCGAAGCCCCTTAGAAGTCTCGTCGGCTTGGAGATCTCGTCGGCGCCGGGTCGGCGCGGGGCGGGCGGACGGCTGAACCGGTCGCCCGGCGCGGCCGTACTCCCGTCGTGTCGCGGATCACGTTGCGGTCTGGACCACTGCCCTGTCAATACGGCTTACGGGGCGCCCGCGAGCGCGGCGGCGAGGGCGCCCGCCGGCCGGGCGGGTCCTCGTCCGCGTGGATTCCGAGGCGATCGTTGCCAAGCGGTTCGGACGGCGAGGCACGGTTGTCAGTGCTATGCGTCAGAATTGAGTTCAGGGCCAGCGCACACGCCGGTGGGCCATCGAGTCTCCGGCAGAGCTAATCGAGGGGCACGAATGTCCGGACTGATCGACACCACGGAGATGTATCTCCGCACCATCCTCGAGCTGGAGGAGGAAGGCGTTGTCCCCATGCGCGCCCGGATCGCGGAGCGGCTCGACCAGAGCGGCCCGACGGTGAGCCAGACAGTGGCGCGGATGGAGCGCGACGGTCTGGTGGCGGTGGCGAGCGACCGGCATCTGGAGCTCACGGACGAGGGGCGGCGGCTGGCCACCCGCGTCATGCGCAAGCACCGTCTCGCCGAGTGCCTGCTCGTCGACGTGATCGGCCTGGAGTGGGAGCAGGTGCACGCGGAGGCCTGTCGCTGGGAGCACGTGATGAGCGAGGCGGTGGAGCGGCGCGTGCTGGAACTGCTGCGCCACCCGACCGAGTCGCCGTACGGAAACCCGATCCCGGGCCTGGAGGAGCTGGGCGAGAAGGACGGCGCGGACCCGTTCCTGGACGAGGGCATGGTGGCGCTGTCCGAGCTGGACCCGGGTCTGGACGGCAAGACCGTGGTCGTCCGGCGGATCGGGGAGCCGATCCAGACGGACGCCCAGCTCATGTACACGCTGCGGCGGGCGGGCGTGCAGCCCGGTTCCGTGGTCAGCGTGACCGAGTCGGCCGGCGGGGTCCTCGTCGGCAGCGGCGGTGAGGCCGCGGAGCTGGAGGCGGACGTTGCCTCGCATGTGTTCGTCGCCAAGCGCTGACGCGCCTTCCGGTACCCGCGAGGGGCAGTTCCCGGGCGCCGACCGCGAGGCCGGCAGTCGCTGACCTCCACGTCGGCGTCCGGGAGCACGCCGGACACCCCCGTCCGTACCGCCCCGGACGGGTCAACTGCTGTGATGGAAGGGGCAGTTGTGATGCTTCCGCGACCATCTCGAAACCAAGATTCAGTGTGCCGAATCGCAGCGCCGAGACCGTTTGCGTGCAAGGCTGTCGCGTGAGGCATATGACCTGAGGGCTCTTGACCGTGTCCGGGAGCGATCCTGCACGGTCGGGGAGGGGGCGTGAGGATGTGCCGCAGACGCGGAGAGGGCCCCGGCGCCTTTCGGC
>NZ_JBSFZS010000062.1:0-46933 GCF_053600395.1 Streptomyces sp. NPDC005070
CCGGTGGGTGGGTCGGGGCCGTGCCGGTGCATCAGCCCGTCGCCGTTGGGTGAGGGGTGGGCGTCGGTGGCGACGGGCATCGATGTACCGGCACGGCCCCTTTCGCCGGATCCCGGCTGCGGGTCTGTGGTGGCTTGGATGTGGGCGTGGCATTCCGCCCCTCCGGCCGGATCGCGGCTGCGGGTACGCGGCGGAGCCCCAGGAGTGGGAAGGGTACGGGCGGAGGGGGCGAAAGGCTGCCCGGGGTCAGGTTGTGGTCAGGCGGGGTGGGGCTGTGCCCGTGAGCAGGGTGGTCAGGGCCGCGTCGATGTGGGGGCCCAGGTACCAGTCGCCGGTGTGGTCGAGGGTGTAGACACGGCCCTCGGCGTCGATGGCGAGCAGCGCGTGGGAGTCGGGTTCCTCGCCCAGGGGGCAGACCTCGGTGTCGAGCGCGCGCCCGAGATCGCCGAGGGTGCGGGCCATGTGCAGCCCGTGCAGGGGATCGAGATGCAGCAGGGCGGGGGCGACCTGGCGCCCGGGCCCCATGGCGCCGACGCGCAGCCCCCCGAACTCCGCCCAGGCCTCGACCGCCGCCGGGAACACGGAGTGCCGGTGTCCGGCCGGCGACGCGTGTCCGCGCAGCTCGTCGGCCCAGTACTCGGCCTGCTTTATGTCCCAGCGTCCCGGCTGCCATCCCGCCGAGCGCAGTGCGGCGTCCACCGGTTCGGGGAAGCGCGATGAGGGTCCCCCCTGTCCGGGTGGGGAGAAGAGGCTGGAGGAGGAGCGTTCGGAGTGCATCTGCCCTTCGTTCGTCGAGGGATGGGACATCGGCGTCGCGGGACGCCGTCATACGTACGTATGCGGGGGAGAGGGAGCTCAGGCGTCCGGTGCGGCCGGGTCGACGATGCGTACGCCGAAGTGGCCGCTGAGCGCCGTGCAGGAGCGGCAGGGCGGGGCGAAGCTGCCGTGCAGCGGGTCGCCGTCCTCGCGGATGCGGCGCGCGGTGAGCTTGGCTCCCTTGAGGGCCTTGCGGGCCTCGCCGTTGGTCATCGGCTTGCGGCCGGCGCGCCTGCTGCGTTCGGCGTCGGCGGAGACGATCTGCCGGGAGATCAGGATGGCCTCGGCGCAGCGGCCGGTGAAGCGGTCGCGCTGCGCGTTCGTGAGGGTGTCGAGGAAGTCCTGGACCAGCGGGTGAAGGGCGGGTGGCTGGTCGCCGCGGGCGGCCGTGCCGGTGAGGGTGGCGCCGCGGACGGAGAGCGCGGCGGCGACGGTGGGGAGTATGCCGTCGCGGCGGTACAGCAGGGCGGGAGCGTGCAGCGCTTCGGCGCTGCTCCAGCCGACCCGGGGATCCCCGGACGTGCCTGTATGCGTCGCGTTCATGATCGTCTTTCCCTCCCGTGCATCCCCCGGTGCGGAGACAGACTGCCAAATGCCATGGCGGGAGCGGTAGCTGGGGCGCCGCGACACGCCAGGCCTTCGGCATACGGTCACGGCGGGGTGACGGCTGGTCACGGAACCGGAGGCCCGGTGACCGGTGTCGTACAACCGAATAGGCTGTCGACATCCGCGCTCCATCCAGCTACTGAAGACGCCGCAGGGGGCAACCGCCATGACGACAGGTCGGCTCGGGCAACAAGCCGCGCCGCCGAACGCGGCCTACGCCGGGCAAGTCGTGAACTTCCCGGATCCGGTCCGGGCAGCGCGCCACCCCAGAGGTGTGCGGATCGACGAGCGCGGTTATCCCGACTTCTCGCTCTACGCGCGTGCCGCGGCGGAGATCGCCGAGCCCCCGGAGGGCTTCGGCGTCGACGAGTTGAGGCTGACGGACTACGTCTCCGCGAACGCCGCGCTCGCCGCGTCCGGGCACGAGCTGTGGGACACGATTCCTTCGGTGGCGACTCCGCACGGCTGGACGTGGCACCACGTGGCGGGCACCCGGCGGCTCGAGTTGGTGCCGGTCGAGGTGAAGGCCCTGCTGCGGCACCACGGCGGTGTCGCGACCGCGGCCGTCGACCATGCCAAGCGGGGGACGCGGCCGTTGCAGGAGACGCGGCCCGCGCACTTCGGGCTGCCGAAGTCGTCGGTCGCGGTGACCGAGCAGCAGGTGCAGGCGGTCGAGGAGGACCTCGGTTACCGGCTGCCCGGCGCCTACCGGTCGTTCCTGAAGGCCGCGGGCGGGTGCGCTCCGGTCGGCGCCGCGCTCGACGCGGAGCTCGGACTGCTGGTGGACCAGCCGCTGTTCACCGTGCGCGACGAGGCCGCGGTCAACGACCTGGTGTACATCAACAAGTGTCTGCGCGACCATCTGACCAAGGACTACCTGGGTGTCGGGTTCGTGCAGGGCGGTCTGCTGGCCGTGAAGGTGAAGGGCGACCGGATCGGTTCGGTCTGGTTCTGCGCGTTCGACGACGCCCGTGACCAGGACGAGTGGCCGGCGGCCGAGCGGGTGCAGCGGCTGCTGCTGCCGTGCGGTGACGACTTCGACCAGTTCCTGTCGCGGCTCGCGGGCAATCCGCCGGAGCTGGAGACGGTGGCGAATCTGATGGTGGACGGCGGCTTCGCTCACGCCGTGCCCGTCTCTTCGGTGGGGGAGTGAGGTTGCGATGGTGACCTTCGCGCAGGCGCAGGAGCGCGCGGAAGAGTGGATCAACGGGGATGTGCCCGGGTACCAGCACCGTGAGGTGCGGGTGCGCGAGTTCGAACTCGGTTTCGTCGTATGGGCGGAGGACCGCGCCGAGGGGCCGCGTTCCGACGGGGGCGCGCAGCGGCTCGTCATCGCGCGGGACAGCGGGGAGGCCACGTTGTGGCCCGCGCTGCCGGTGGGTGAGGTCATCCGCCGGTACGAGGAGGAGTACGGGGTGCCGGCCGGGGCCCCCGAACCGGCGCCGGCGCCGGCGGCCCGGGTCGATCTGAACCAGACGTCGTTCCTGCTGAGTCCTCCGGAGTGGCTGCAGGAGGCCGCGGACAGGATGGGGATCCCGGACCGGCGTGCCGGGTCGGGATCGTCCGGCTCCGACGGGGCCGGGTCCCGTCCCGCCGCCGCTTCGGCGGGCGGCTCCGCGAACGGGGCCGCCGCGGGCGCGAGTTCGCCTTCCGGTGCGCCGGGGGACTCCGGGGAGCACGGAGCCGCGGCCGCGCCGGGCGTGCACGCCGCTTCCCCGGCGACCACGCCGGGTGTGCCCTCGCCGGGCTCCGCCTCCCCCGCTCCGGTTCCCGGCGGTGCCACGCCGTGGCCGGACGCCGCGACCGACGACGAGGTCCCGGACCGGCAGGACATGAGGCCGGCCGTTCCCGCCGACGCGACCCCGTGGGCGGGGACGGACACGAACGCCGATCCCGGGGACGACCGTTCCGTACCGCTGCCGGCGACCGTGTTCGCTCCGCCGCTGACGGATGCCGACGACTCACGCACTCCGCCGCCGGTGGCAGCGCACGATCAGACCGCCCTGATCTCCGGGGGCAGCCGGCTCCCGCACACGACCGTGGCGCCCGTCGCCGCGGGCCCGAACTCGCCCGCGCCGTCGGGTGGTTCGTCGGGGCACGGTGTGCCGGGCGCCTCGGCCTACGGTTATCCGCAGGGCCCCGGCGCGGGGCCGGGCACTCCGCCGCCCGGCACTCCGTCGGCTCCGGGTGCCCCCGGTACGCCGCCGCCCGCCGTGCCGTCGCGGCCGCTGCCGCCGAACGCGGGTGACATCGCCGACGCCGCGACCAGCAAGGCGCAGCCGCCCCGAGCGGCGCGCGGCGCCTCCGCGGGCACTCCGCATCCGCCGAGCGCGCCGGGTGTGCCGGGAGCGCGGCCGGGCAGTACGCCTCCGCCGCCCGGACCGGGCGCGCCCGCGGGCGGCTACGTGCCGACACAGCTCGTCTCGCAGCTCGGGCCGGACGGGCCCGAGGGAGTGCCCGGCGCGCCCACGCCGCCCGGCGCCACGCCTCCTCCGGGCGGTGTCCACCACGCCGCGACGATGCTGGCCGGGCCCGCGGTGGGCGGCCCGGGCGCGCCGCAGCCTCCGGGTGCCCCCGGCGCCCCGGTGGGCACGCCCTCCGGTGAGGTGCACCACGCGGCGACGATGTTCGCCCCTCCGGCCGGTGGCCCCGGTGCGCCGCAGCCTCCGCAGGCGCCCGGCATGCCGCAGGGCGTCCCGCAGCCGCTGCCCGGCCGGCCCGTGCCCGGTCAGCCGATGCCGGGACAGCAGCCGGCGTACGGCTATCCGCAGACGGGGCAGCCGACCGTCGGACCCGGCTACCAGGCCGTGCTGCGCTACCGGGCGCATGACGGGTCCGAGCAGCAGCTCATCCGGCGGTCCGCGCCGGGCATGCCGCACCCGGAGTGGCAGATCCTGCACGAGCTGCGCGCGATGAACGTACCGCCGCAGCAAGTGCTGGAGCTGCACACGGAGTTGGAGTCCTGTGAGCTGCCGGGCGCGTACTGCGCGCGGATGATCAGGGAGACCTTCCCGCAGGCGCGGATCACGAGCATCGCGCCGTACGGCACGGATCACGCGAGCCGGCAGCAGGGGATGCATCAACTCCTCGCGCATCACAGCGAGTTGCACCAGGTCGCGGACGGTCCGGCCCGTCCGGCGCCGGTGCGGGCGCCGATTCCGCCCGTGCAGCCCGTGCCGCCGGTCCCGCCGGAGGCGATCGCGCAGGAGCTGGCGACGGCGTTCGGGCCGGGGGTCTTCCGGTTCGACCACGCGGCCGTGTCGCGGCAGGGGGTGCCGCCGATCGTGGCGCACACCCTGGTCGTGGCGGGGCTGCCGGTCGACATGGGCCCGTTCTTCTGGGCGCAGGCCCAGCCGGGCCGTCCGGTGCCCACGCTCGCCGAACTGGCGCAGGAGCGAGGGGTGGCGGCGTCCCACGACGCGGGCTCGTACCTCGTCATGGGCAGCGACTTCGGCAAGGCGATCTGTGTCCAGTACGGCACGGCGAACATCGTCGCGGTGCCGGTGGAGGCCGGTCCCGGGGGTGCTCCGGTGCCGCCGCAGTTCGTGAACTCCGGTCTGCCCGAGTTCGCGCGCTGTCTGGCGCTGCTCGGCCGGATGTGGCGGCTGCGGTTCGGTCTCAACCAGGAGCAGGCGGGCCGCTGGACGGTCGACTTCCAGGCCCAGCTCGCCTCGCTCGACCCGGCGGCCCTGGCCTCGCCGGAGAGCTGGTGGTCGGTCCTGCTGGAGGAGATGTGGGACGGGCTGCTCTAGGGCTGTCCGACCATTCCCGTCCGACAGGCCCTGGCGGCGGCTTCCCGCGGCACTGCGGGAGGGACAGGACACAGCGGTACGCATGAGGCGCTCGGCCCGGTTCACGGGTCGGGCGCCTCGTCCGTTTGTCCGTATCTCCCTCGCTGACCTCGAATGACATGCCTGTGACCCGGTTTCGGCCGAATGAGCGGGCGGAGTGTCGCGTTATGAACACTTCCGCGTGATCCATCAAGATGTGCGCGAAATCGTCTTTTCGTGTGGGTCGGGCGGAGAGGGGTCCAAGGATGAGCAGCACACGGGTGTCGTCGCACGGCTTCATGGCCGTACGGGGGCGTGGCTACCGTCCCGAACAGGTCGACGTGTACGCCGCGGCACTCTCCCGGGACCGGGACGCCGCCTGGGAGCGGGCCGCCCGGCTCACCGTGCTGGCCAAGGACATGGAGGCCGAGGCGGAACGGCTGCGGGAGGCCGTGACACGGCTCGCCCCGCAGACGTACGAGGAACTCGGCGAGCGGGCGCGCCGGATCTTCGAGCTCGGCATGGAGGAGGCCGAGACCCTGCGGGAGGAGGCCCGGCGGGAGGCTCGGGCGGAGGCCGAGGTGGCCGAGGCGGTGGGGTGCGACGTACGGGAGGCGGTGCGGGCGTACGCCGACGAGCTGCGCGACGAGGCGGAGGAGTGGGCCCTCGGGCGGCTGGCCGAAGCCCGTGACGAGGCCGACGAGGTACGGGTCTCCGCGCGGCGGGAGATCAAGGAGAACCGGGGTGAGGTGCTCACGGCGCTGCGCGAGGTGCGGCGGCGGGCGGAGGTCCTGGCCGCCGGGCAGGAGGCGGAGCACGCCGCGCGGTGGGCGGAGTTCGAGCGGGCCGCCGGCGAGCGCGAGGCCGCGGCCGAGGCCGGGCTGCGCGACCGTGAGGCGCGCGCCGGGGAGTCGCTCGCCCGGGCCGAGCGGGCCCTCGCGGAGGCGAAGGAGTGGGACCGGCACCGGCAGGAGGACGCGGGGGCGCGCGGCGCGGAGCTGGTCGCCGAGGCGCGGGTCAGCGAGGAGCGGATCGCCCGGGAGACGGATCGTGTGTTGCGGGAGCACGGGGAGCGGTGGGATCACCTGCGGGCGCAGATGGAGCATGTGCAGAGCAGTCTTACGTCTCTCACCGGGCGGGCCCCGGCGGAGTAGGTGGCAGCGGGCCGGCCCCCCGCTCCGCGGGGGGCCTCAGACTTCTGCCGCTCCGCGGCCACCTGCTTCCACCGCTCCGCGGTGCCTCTTCGCCGCTTCGCGGCGTCCTTCCCACACACGCACCCACCCGTCTCGCCCGGTTTCCGGTTCTACCTTCCCCTCCGTATCGCCCCCGCCAGGATCCACCCCTCCACCGCCTCGTACTGCTTCCGCTGTTCTCCCGCCTTGCGGCGGCCCGAGGCCACCGTCCCGAGCCAGCCATAGGCGAACCCCAGCGGGATCGACACGATGCCGGTCGTGGTGAACGGGAACCAGTTGAAGTCGGCGTCCGGGAACGCGGCGGTGGGGGAGCCGGAGACGAGGTTGGTGCCGGGCATGAGGACGAGGACGGTGAGGGTGCCGCCGATGAGGGTGGCGAGGAGGCCGGCGCGGGTGTAGCGGCGCCAGAAGAGCCCGTACACCAGCGCGGGCGCGATCGCGGAGGCGCCGAGGCAGAAGGACAGGGTGACCAGGGGCTGAAGGCTGTGATGCTGGACGAGGGTGGCGAGCAGGATGGCCGGTGCCCCCACCGCCAGCGCGGAGATGCGGGCGAGGAGCATCTCGCGGCGCGGGGAGAGTTCGTCGTCGCGGCGGCGGCCGCGGAAGAGCCGGCTGTGCGCGAACACGTCGTGGGCGAGGGAGTTGGCGCAGGCCAGGATCATCCCGGCGACGGACGCGAGCAGCGTGAGGAAGATCGCTGTCGTCACCGTGGTGAACAGCAGCGTCTCGGCGGTGGAGACGGAGGTGCCGAAGGCGGCCTGGGAGCCCAGCAGGTAGGCGGTGTTCCCCTGCGGGTCGGCCGTCGCGATCGCGTCGCGGCCGATCAGGGCCGTGGCGCCGAAACCGACGACGCTGACGATGAGGACGAACAGGGCCACGCACGGCACCGCCCAGGACAGTGACCTGCGTACCTGGCGGGCGCTGTCCGCGGTGTACATGCGCATGGTGATGTGGGGGAGGCAGGCGCCGCCGAGGACGACCGTCAGCTCCGAGGTGATCATGTCCAGGCGAGGGCTGGCGCCGCCCGCGAACTGGAGACCGGAGCGGAGGTAGGCGTCGCCCACACCGCTGTTGCCGGCGGCGGCGGCCAGCAGGGTGCCGGGATTCCAGTCGAAGCGCTGCAGGACGAGGACGGCGATCACGGCGCCCGAGCCGAGCAGCATCACGATCTTCAGGATCTGGATGAGGGCGGTGCCCTTCATGCCGCCGATCGCCGCGTAGCTGATCATCAGCGCGCCGAGGCCGATGACGCAGCCGGTCTTCAGGGAGTCGGCGGAGAAGCCGAGGATGTACGCCAGCAGGTCGCCCGCGCCCGCGAGTTGGACCAGCATGAGGGGCAGCAGCGCCACGATGGTCACCGCGCAGGCCGTGTTGCGGACGGCGCGGCCGGGCATGCGGCGCGCGAGGGCGTCGCCCATGGTGAACCGGCCCGCGTTGCGCAGCGGTTCGGCCAGCAGGAACATCAGCAGCATCAGGGACAGGGCCGTGCTCAGGGCGAGGACCACGCCGTCGTAGCCGGCCAGCGCGATGACGCCGCTCGTGCCGAGCACGCTCGCGGCGGAGATGTAGTCCCCGGCGATGGCGAGGCCGTTGCGCATCGGGGAGAGCGATCCGTAGCCGGTGTAGAACTCGTCCAGGTCGTCCCGGTCGGGGCCGGTCATCACGCACAGCAGCAGGGTGACCGTGGCGACGGCCGTGAACGCCACGAGTGACATGGTCTGGGCGGATGTGGTGAATCCCGTCATCGCGCCGCCTCCCGTTTCGCGTCCAGTTCGCTCTGTCTGCGGATCCGGTCCGCGATGGGGTCTAGGCGGCGGCGCGCGGAGTGCTCGTACAGGGCGATGGCCAGGCAGGTGACGGGGACCTGGAGCAGGCCGAGCAGCAGGCCGGTCGACAGTCCGCCGGAGACCGTGCTCGTCATGAGAGACGGCGCGAAGGCGGACAGGATGAGGAAGAGGGTGAAGTAACCGAGTGCGGTGAGGGTCGCGACGCGGCGCTGGCGGCGGTAGGCGCCGCGCAGGAGTCTGATGTCGCTGTGCTGTCCGAGGGGCTTCTGGCGTGGCATCCGCCGTCGCTCGGGCTCGGGAGGCCGGGGCCGGGGCTGCCAGGGGTAGGTCAGCCGGGAAGGGTCGGGGGCAGGCTCGGGCGGCGGATAACCGGGGTGCAGGGGGTCGTCCGCGTAGGGCTCGTACGGCTGGTACAGGGGGGCTCGCGGGGACGGGGGCGGCGAGTAGGGGCGTTCGTGCGGTTGGTGCCGGCGTGGCCTTGGGTGCTCGGGGGACGAGAACGTGTCGGGCATCCCGGTTCTCCTTGCGTGGCTCGGGTCCGGGGCGGGACCGCAGGGAGCGGGGGGTGAGCAGCGCGCACGCTACTCGTAGGTAGCGGGGCGGCGCGACCCTTTCGCCGAACTGGGCGGTCGGTACGCGCTTACTTCGGTGACCTGGGGTGTTACCCGCGTTTACCTGTGGAGTTCTCCTGGAGCAGCCCTGAAGGTTCTCCGGTTTTCGCGTGGGGAAGAGGGTTCCTGGCGGAGGCGGAGGCGGAGGCGTAGGCGGAGGCGGCGGGGCCGGGTTCGGTTCGGTGGTGGGTCGGGGCCGTGCCGGTGCATCAGCCCGTCGCCGTTGGGTGAGGGGTGGGCGTCGGTGGCGACGGGCATCGATGTACCGGCACGGCCCCTCGCGTCCATTCCCGGCTGCGGGTGCGTCGTGGTCTATCCAGAGTTCAGCCCCGGCGCGGGAAGTTTCAGCCCCTCCGGCGATTGAGGAGCGGGGGCTGGGACGGAGCCTCGGGTTCGATGGGGGTGTCCCGAGAGAACAGGACCGGAAAAGGTTCCGTCGGCTGAGTCGGGGAACCGATTCGTACGTATGGTCTGTTGAGTGGTCAACGGCACGCGGGTGAGAGGTGGCGGAGAACGATGACTCACGGTACGCGGACGGATACTCACACCCAGTATCTGGGTGAACGACGGGACTGGCGGGAGACCGCGACCCACTACGCCCTGTTGCCACTTCGGATCTTCCTGGGCGTCACCTTCATCTACGCCGGCCTCGACAAACTCACGGACAGCGCCTTCATGAAGGCCTCCGGCTCGGGCTCGATCGGCGACATGATGCGCACGGTGCGTGATTCCTCCGCGATACCGGCCCTCGTCGACCTGTCCCTGAAGAACCCCGTCGGCTTCGGCTACGCCATCGCGTTCGGTGAGCTCGCCGTCGGGATCGGCATCCTGATCGGCCTGTTCGCCCGTCTCGCCGCGCTCGGCGGTGCCCTCATCTCGCTCAGCCTGTGGCTGACGGTGAGCTGGGCCTCGGACCCGTACTACTACGGCAACGACCTCCCGTACCTGTTCTGCTGGACGCCCCTGGTGCTGGCCGGCGCGTCCTATTGGTCGGTGGACGCCGTGATCAAGCGCCGCCGTCAGCAACGGACCGGCTACTGAGCCCGACAGGGCTGATCGGCGGGCCGGCGCGAAGCCGCGTCGGCGGGGCGGGAGTTCAGGTGCGGCTCCGGGCCCCGCGGCGTCTGCGGACGGCGTGGTTCACGGAGGCCACGGCGCCCGCCAGGCAGAGGCCGACCACGACGACGGGGATGATGGCGAACCACTCGGTGTCCCACCATCCGCCCGCGTCGCCGGCGTAGGCGATGCCCCCGGCGGTGAGGAACAGGCCCGCCACGAGCTTTCCGGGCTGGAACTCATGACGAGGCACGGGCCACCTCCGCCTGGCCGACGCCGACCTGGAGGTCGAGGTCGAAGATGCCGCCGTTCTTGGCGCCCGTCGCCGGCGGCAGGATCACCTGCTTGTGCTTGCCCGGTTCCACGTCCACGTCCTTCTTGTCGTCGCCCGGAAGCTGGATGTCCCCGACGCCCACCTCGACGGTCAGCCGCACGGTCGCGTCCTTGGGGACGATCACCTTCAGCCGGCCCGCGCCCACCTCGGCGTTCGTCTTCACGGTCTGCCCCTTGGCGAGGTCGACACCGCTGAGGTCGAGGGTGCCCACCCCCGTGCCCAGGTCGTAGCCCGGCCGTACGTCGGCCGCGGTCGCCGGGGTCCAGTACGTCCGCACCCAGTGCGTGCCGATGTCCTTCGGCAGGGCCGCGGAGGCCGCGAGGAGACCGGCCGTGATCACCGCGAGGAAGACCGTTCCCGCGCCCGTGCGGCCGCGGAACGAGCTCACGGCCATGCCCAGGCCGAACACGATGAGCGCGGCGGCCAGTCCGGCCTGGAGGCTGGTGCCGAGCGCCTGGCCGTGCCAGTTCAGGCCGGTGGTGAGGCCGCCCGCGAGGAGTGCGAGCAGGAAGACGCGGCCGCCTATCGGGCGGGGGCCGCGCTGTCCGCGCTCCCGGTCCGTCCCCGGGGAGGGGCGTGAGGTGCCGCGGGCGATGTTGAGCGCGGCCGCGACATCGCGGTCCCGGGTCTCCACGGGACCCCACATGTAGCCGGTGCCGCCGACGTGCGAACCGTCCTTCACGATCGGGTCGCGCCACCACGAGGGATAGGAGTCGGGGGCGGGCGGGGCCTTCGCCTCCGGCGGGGCGTCGGCGGCGGCCTGCGCGGCCAGCGGGTCCGGGTCGGCGGCGCCCCGGTTCTGCGACCAGTAGCCCGCGCCCGCCAGCAGCAGGGACAGGACGACGGCGAACGTCAGTACGCCGCCGTTCTTGAGCATGGACAGGAACACTCCGCAGCCGACCAGCGCGAAGAGCACCGCGGTCAGCGCGGGACCGTCGACACGGCCGGTGAGCAGCTTGCGGACCTCGTTCTCCTCTTCGTCGTCGTACGGGACGAAGAGCCACGCGAAGCCGTAGAAGATGAGGCCGATGCCGCCGGTCGCTGCGAGCACCGCGAGCACGATACGGAAGATCACCGGGTCCATGTCGCACTGCCGGCCGAGCCCCGCGCACACCCCGCCGAGCATCTTCTGCCGGCGGTCGCGCCGGAACCTGCGCGGCACCTCGGAGGAGGCCTCGTCGGCGGCGTCCGCCGGCCGTGCCGCGGCCGCTTCCCCGTGAGCACGCGGCTCGTCACCCGGAGCGGCGCCGGGCTCCGGCTCCGCCGCCGCGTGCTGCTGATCTGTCATGCGTCCATGGTGACGGGCGGGACGGCGCGGCGGCAGTCGGGATGACCCTGGCCGAACCCTGATATCCGCCCGGAAGGGGAGGGCGGGGACCGTTCGAAGGCCGGTTCTCGAAGATCAGGGGAGTATCCGGGGCCGACCCTGATGCTCCGGTCCGCCGGGCGTGTGAACATCGATGGCATGCCGGAAGCCGCAGTCCTGCCCACCGACGACCCGCGGCCCCCGCGCAAGCTCTACCGAAGCAGCGACGGACGCTGGCTCGGAGGAGTGGCGCGGGGGCTCGCCGGGCATCTCGGGCTGCCCGTGGTCTGGGTGCGGCTGGTGTTCGTCGGACTGTTCATGGCGGACGGGCTGGGCGCGCTGCTGTACGCCGCGTTCTGGTTCTTCGTGCCGCTCGGCGTCGGCGGCGTCGGCTCCGGCCGTACCCCGGCGTTCACCACCGAGACCTCGCCCGACGGCCGGCGCAGACTGGTGGCCCGCAAGCCGGACAAGGGCCAGATCGTCGCCCTGCTCCTCATGGTCGTCGTGGCCATGGTCTTCGTCGGCAACGTGAACCTCGGCGGCGGCACGAAGGCGTATCTGTGGCCGACGGTCCTCGTCGGCGCGGGCGTCGCCCTGGTCTGGCGCCAGGCGGACAACGCGCGGCGGGCCCGCTGGGCGGAGGTCGGCCGCCGCCGCCGTACGCTCACGCTGCTGCGGTCCGCGGCGGGCGTGCTGCTCGTCACCGCCGGTGTCTCCGGGATCTTCGTCCTCCAGGGCTCCGCGGCCCACCTCGGCTCGGTGCTCCAGGCGGCGCTCGCGGTCCTCGTCGGTGTCGCGCTGCTCGCCGGCCCCTATCTGATCCGGATGACCCAGGACCTCTCCGAGGAGCGCCTGATGCGCATCCGCGCGCAGGAGCGGGCGGAGGTCGCCGCCCACGTCCACGACTCCGTGCTGCACACCCTCACCCTGATCCAGCGCAACGCGGAGAACGCGAACGAGGTGCGCCGCCTGGCCCGTGCCCAGGAGCGCGATCTGCGGGCCTGGCTCTACAAACCGGACGGCAGCGGCAAGGACGAGGACGAGGAGCCCGCCACGCTCGCCGAGGCGGTCCGCGGCCATGCCGCCGAGGTCGAGGACAAGCACGGCGTCCCCATCGAGGTCGTCGTCGTGGGCGACTGCCCGCTCGACGACCGGCTGACCGCGCAGATGCAGGCGGCGAGGGAAGCGATGGTGAACGCGGCCAAGTACGGTGGCGAGGGCGGCGCCGTGCAGGTCTACGCCGAAGTCGAGGGTAGGACGGTCTTCGTGTCCGTCCGCGACCGCGGCCCCGGCTTCGACCTCGACGCGATACCCGCCGACCGCATGGGCGTCAGAGAATCGATCATCGGCCGCATGGAGCGCAACGGCGGCACGGCGCGACTGCGCGCGGTGCCGGACGGCGGCACGGAGGTCGAGCTGGAGATGGAGAGGGCGGAGAAAACGTCATGAGCGACACGAACGAGCCTGTGGAGTCCGGCGGTTCGGCCGCGGAGGCCTCCGGTGCCACCGCATCCGCGGGCGCCGACGCCGAGGGCGGGCGCCGGGTGCGCGTGGTGCTCGTCGACGACCACCGCATGTTCCGTACGGGGGTCCAGGCCGAGATCGGGGAGACCGCGCGGACCGGCGTCGAGGTGGTCGGCGAGGCCGCGGACGTCGACCAGGCGGTCACGGTCATCACGGCCACCCGCCCCGAGGTCGTCCTCCTCGACGTCCACCTTCCCGGCGGCGGCGGTGTCGAAGTACTGCGCCGCTGCGCCCCGTTGATGGCCGACGCCGAGCAGCCGGTCCGGTTCCTCGCGCTTTCCGTCTCGGACGCGGCGGAGGACGTGATCGGCGTGATCCGCGGCGGCGCCCGGGGGTACGTGACCAAGACGATCACCGGCACGGATCTCGTGGACTCCGTCTTCCGCGTCCAGGACGGCGACGCGGTCTTCTCCCCGCGCCTCGCCGGATTCGTCCTCGACGCCTTCGCCTCCACCGACGCCCCGCCCGTCGACGAGGACATGGACCGCCTCACCCAGCGCGAGCGCGAGGTCCTGCGCCTCATCGCCCGGGGGTACGCGTACAAGGAGATCGCCAAGCAGCTCTTCATCTCCGTCAAGACGGTCGAGTCGCACGTCTCGGCGGTCCTGCGCAAGCTCCAGCTCTCGAACCGCCACGAGCTGACCCGCTGGGCGACGGCGCGACGACTGGTCTGACCCTGAGGTTCAGGCGACCCGGGTGGCCCCGGCGAAGGGCATCTCGCTGATCGGGGCCACCCGCACGGGCGCCGACGGATTCGGGGCGTGGATCATCTGGCCGTTGCCGATGTAGATGCCCACGTGGGTGATGCCCGCGTAGAAGAACACCAGGTCGCCGGGCTGGAGTTCGGAGAGGGTGACCCGTCGGCCGGCGTTGATCTGGGAATAGGTCGTGCGGGGCAGGGAGACGCCCGCCGAGCGGTACGCGGCTTGGGCGAGCCCGGAACAGTCGAAGGCGTTGGGCCCGGTGGCGCCCCAGACGTAGGGGCTGCCGAGCTTCGCGTAGGCGTAGGCGACGGCGGCCGCCGCGCGGGAGTTGGGCGCCGCGGTGCCCGCTCCGGCGGCGCCGGACGCGTCGGACGACGCGACCGGCGCGGGGTCGCGCGTCGTGTCGCGCGAGACGTGCTGCCGGTCGTTGGCGCCGCCTCGCTCCGCGTACTGCGTGCGCTGCTCCGGGGTGAGGCGGTCGAGCAGCCGGCGTGCCGCGGTGAGCTTCTCGTTGACCGTCTTCTTGTGCTGCTTCAGGTCGGCCTGCCGCGACTTGAGCCTGGCCAGTTCGATGTTCGCCGCCCCGCGCAACTGCTGGAGCTCGCGGAGCTGTTTGCGTACCCCGGCGATCTCCGCCGACTGCCGGGTGCCGACCCGCTCGGCGAGGGCGGCCCCGTCCAGATACCGATCGGGGTGGTCGGAGAGCGCGAGCTGCACCACGGGGTCGAGCCCACCGCTGCGGTACTGCGCCGCCGCCATCGAACCCAGCGCGTCCCTGGCCGAGTTGAGCCGGTCCTCCCGGCGGGCCGCCTCGTCGCGGAGCTTGCCCAGCTTCGCCTCCGCCTGGCCGGCCTTCTCCTTGGCGCCGTTGTACTTCTCGGTGGCGGCCTCCGCCTCCTCGTACAGCTTGTCGACCCTGGCCTTCACCTGTGCCGGGGAGAGCTGGGGGTCGGCGTGACCGACCCCGTCGAAGCCGGTGGCCGTCGCCGCGCCCGCGAGGGCGATGGTGACTGCTGTGCGGGCCGTGTTTCCGCCGACCGAACGCTGCCTGGCCTTGCGGTGCGCTGCCACGAGGGCCCACATCCTTCCGTGCGACCGCCCTTGAGGTGCGGTCAAGCGGTGTCCGGCGGCGGCGCACACAGGGGGAGCGGGCCGCCGCCGGACCTTCTCGGCGGTGGTGTCCGACTGCCGTCCCTGGCCCGGACGGTGGTGGGGAGCCGGTCACCTGGTGGAGGACGCTAAACCTGAGAGTGCGCCGTTGGTAACGCTATGTACGGAACTATCGCGATTGGATCGACGAGCGACTAAATGTGGCCAAGATCCTGTCTGTACGGCATCGACTTCACGCAGGGTCATGACCGAACCGGCGAATCACGGACAGTTCACGCGGTGCTGGTGCTATGGGTGACGCGCGACGGTTCGGTGGAGAGAGAGTGGAGGAAGGGGCCGCCCGGTCGGGAGGGGCCCGGCCGACGGAGGCGTCAGAGGGTGCGATTAGGCTCCGGCCCCATGGGCGTACTCATCCATCTCTTCGTCGGCCTGCACATCATCGGCATCGCCGCGCTCCTCGGCGGCTTCCTCACGCAGATGAAGGCGATGGGCAAGGGCACCGCCCGCTTCGTCCCGGCGATGCTGCACGGCGCGCTGACCATGCTGGTGACCGGAGTCGCCCTGGTCGGGCTCAACCAGGCCGACGGCGGCACGGTCAACACCGTCAAGATCGGTGTGAAGCTGGCCCTGCTGATCGTGATCCTCGGGCTCGTCTATGTGAAGCGGGACGACGAGACGGTGGAGAAGCGCCTCTTCGGCCTGGTCGGACTGCTGACCGTCACGAACATCTTCATCGCCGTCCTCTGGACCTGACCGGCGGCCTCCCTCCCGTGACGCGCGGACCTGACAGCCGCGTCACCCCCGCACTTCGGATCCGAAGGCGAGAGCCGTGCCCGCGACCGCCAGGAGCCACGCCGCCACCGCGATCCACAGCAGCACCTGTCCGGTCCCCTTGAGCCAGAAGACGTCGAGGGCGGCGGAGACCGCGAGGGTCGCCACCGCCGACATCCCCATCGGGAAGACGGACGACCAGCGCCGTACGTCGTACCGCGGGCGCGGCCACACCACCTCCGCGACGATCAGCAGGACGTAGCAGGCGAGGTCCAGTACGAGCAGCGCGCCGGTCGTGGCGCGCAGGACGCCCTGGTCGTCGTTGTTCCACAGATACGGATTCACGTCGTGCGCCACGATGAGTCCCGCTCCGGCCAGCGCCGAGATGGCCAGCGCGCCGGCGGCGATCCAGTGGTCCCCGGCGCCCGTCCTCACCTCCCGCGGGTCGAAGTTCGCGAGCAAGAGAACGTAGAGCGCGATCCCCACCCAGAACAGCGTCATCGCGGCATGCGCGAGCCAGTCCGAGCCCACCTCGCCGGCGATCGTCGACCCGAGGACCGAGAGCCCCTGCGTGGCCACGCAGACAAGGAACACCTCTCCCGTCATGCGGCGCCGCCAGTGCCGCAGGACCATCAGCAGAAGGACCGGCCAGAGCACGGCCGACAGCGCGAGCAGGATTTCGGCGAGCGTCTGCCACCCCAGTGTGGAGAACCGGGTGCCGAGCACCGTGGTCGCCGCGACCGCGTCGAGCCCGGCGGGAGTGCCGGCCCGTCGCGCCCACTGCGCCCGGTCGCCCACCAGCCGGGCGAGGAAGTCCGAGGCGAGCCCGACCCAGGCGAGCGACGCGAGGAACAGCGCGATCCGGGACAGGACCTCGTAGCCGGTCAGGTTGAGCCCGATCGAGAGGATGCCCGTGGCCATGACGGCGGCCCCGGCGGCGGGCGCCCACCCCGCCCACCAGGAGCGGAGCGGAATGGTGTCCGTCATGTCCGGTGTGTCTGGCATGCATCGATGCTAGGGACCCGCGGAGCGGTTGCGGGCGGGCCACGCGCGGGCGGCGACGAAAACGCGGGGCACGCCTGCGGGGATCGGGAGAGCCCCGCACGCGTGCCCCGCGCGCGGGGCTTCCAGGTCCCGGGCTACGCCGGGCGCACCACGCTGTGGATCGCCGAGGTGCCGTCGTAGTAGATCGACTCCTCACGGACGTACGCTCCCGGCTTCGGCGCGTGGATCATCATGCCGTCGCCGATGTAGATGCCGACGTGGCTGATGTCGTCGTAGAAGAAGACCAGGTCGCCGGGCCGGGCGTCGGCGAGGGAGACCGTCGTGCCGGCGTTCACCTGGTCGTAGGTGACGCGCGGGAGGCTGACGCCGGCGGCCTTCCAGGCGGCCTGGGTCAGGCCCGAGCAGTCGTAGGAGTCCGGGCCGGTGGCGCCCCAGACGTACGGCTTGCCGACCTGCGCGCGGGCGAACGCGAGCGCCTCGGCCGCCTTCGACGAGGAGCCCGTGGCCGTCGATCCCGTCGACGACCCGGTCGTCGAACCGGCGGCCGAGTCGCCCGAGCTGTCCGACGACGACTGCGCCTGCGCGGCCTTCTCGGCGGCGGCCTGCTGCCGTGCCAGCTCCGCCGCCTCGGCCGCGGCCTGTTCCCGCTTCTTCTTCTCGATCGCCGCCAGACGCGCCTTTTCCTCGGCGTTCAGCTTCGAGAGCAGGTCGCGGGCCTCGGAGAGCTTGTGCTGCACCTCGGCCTTGGACGTCTTGAGCTCTTTCTGCGAGGCGGTCAGCGACTCCAGGCTCTCGGTGGCCTCCGTCCGCTTCTCGGCGGTGGCGGCCTGCTCCGCAATGTAGTCGTCGACGGACGCCTTCTGGCGGGTCGTCAGGCGGCTCATCAACTGGGTCTGGTCGAAGTAGTCCTGGGGGTTGTCCGCGAGCAGCAGGGTCGCGGTGTCGGGTGCGGCGGCCCCGGTGCGGTACTGCGCCGCGGCGAACGATCCCAGTTCCTCGCGCGCTGTGTTGAGCTTCTCGGTGCGCTGCGCGACGTCGTCGAGCAGGGTGTCGACGCGCTTGCGCTGCTTGGCGGTCTTCTCCCGGTTCGCGTTGTACTTGTCGGTGGCGGTCTCGGCCTGGTGGTAGAGGTCGTCGACCTTCTTCGAGACCTCTTCGATGCTGGGCCTGGGCTCGGCCGAGGGGGACGCGTTGGCGGTCTGGGAGAGCAGGGCCACGGAGGTGAGGGCCGCTGTGGCGAGGGCGGGGGTCCGTATGCCTGCGATGCGCGCACCGGTGGGACGCGCCTTGCGGTGTGACGCCAAGAGAGGCGACTCCTTCCGTCATCCGCCTGCCGAGTTAGCTGTCGGGTTCGGGCGGGAGGTTCCGGAAGGCTGCCCTACGGTCCGTGCCCCACAAGGCGGTTGGACCGATTCACCCCAAAGTCGGTGGGTCCCCGGCTCCGGGGCCTCTCGGCGCACCGGACTCGGCGGAGGCCGCCCGGCCCGGCGGTGTTCGCCGGATGTGGTCGAGCGGTCTTCGAGCACGCTAGCCAACCGGTGTGGCCCGTGTGAAGGTTGATGCCCGATACGCCCGATACATTTTCGTGACCATTGCCGCATGTGCCGCCGGGAGCGCACGGCTCGCCCACGGGCCGGTCGGCCTCTCGCGTAAAGTGCCCACGCTGTCGCGCTCCGTAGCGGTTTGGGGTGTCGGCAGGGGCAGGGGTCACTTCTGGTGTCCGCAAGCGGTCACGCCTGGTGTCCGCCGGGCGTCTCGTCACGACTTCGGGCCGAGTTCTCGGGGTGGCGGCGGGCTGTCGGTGGGGCGGCCTAGACTCGGAGAGCGATGAGCAGCCTCTTTGACGACAGCTTCCTGGCGAACCTCAAGCCCTCCGCGGGCCACGAGGACGAGCACCCTCCGCCGCCCGAGGACGATCACGTACCGGAGCCGGTTCCGGACGATCTGTTCGGCGGGAAGTTCGACCTGCCGCCGAGCCGGGACGCGTACTACCGCGACGGCGCGCCCCGGCCCGCCGTGGACCCCGCCGCCCTGCTGGACGGACTGAACGAGAACCAGCGCGCGGCCGTGGTCCACTCCGGCTCCCCGCTGCTCATCGTGGCCGGCGCCGGCTCGGGCAAGACCCGCGTGCTCACCCACCGCATCGCGCATCTGCTCGGCGAGCGCGAGGTCCACCCCGGCCAGATCCTCGCGATCACCTTCACCAACAAGGCCGCGGGTGAGATGAAGGAGCGCGTCGAGGCGCTCGTGGGCCCGCGCGCCAACGCGATGTGGGTCATGACCTTCCACAGCGCCTGCGTCCGCATCCTGCGCCGCGAGAGCAAGACGCTCGGCTTCACCTCGTCGTTCTCGATCTACGACGCCGCCGACTCCAAGCGTCTGATGGCGCTCGTCTGCCGTGATCTCGACCTCGACCCCAAGCGGTTCCCGCCGAAGTCGTTCAGCGCCAAGATCTCGAACCTGAAGAACGAGCTGATCGACGAGGAGGACTTCGCCGCCCAGGCCGCCGACGGCTTCGAGAAGACCCTCGCCCAGGCGTACGCGATGTACCAGTCGAGGCTGCGCGAGGCCAACGCGCTCGACTTCGACGACCTGATCATGACCACGGTCAACCTGCTGCGCGCCTTCCCGGACGTCGCCGAGCACTACCGCCGCCGCTTCCGGCACGTCCTGGTCGACGAGTACCAGGACACCAACCACGCGCAGTACTCGCTGGTCCGGGAGCTCGTGGGCACCTCCGAGCACCCCGTGGACGTACCGCCCAACGAGTTCGACCTGCCCCCGGCCGAACTGTGCGTCGTGGGTGACGCGGACCAGTCGATCTACGCCTTCCGCGGCGCGACCATCCGCAACATCCTCCAGTTCGAGGAGGACTACCCGAACGCGACGACGATCCTGCTGGAGCAGAACTACCGCTCCACGCAGACGATCCTGACGGCCGCCAACGCGGTCATCGAGCGCAACGAGTCCCGCCGCCCCAAGAACCTGTGGACCAACGCGGGCGCCGGCTCGAACATCACGGGCTACGTCGCGGACACCGAGCACGACGAGGCCCAGTTCGTCGCCGACGAGATAGACCGTCTCACCGACGCGGGCGAGGCGAGGGCCGGCGACGTCGCGGTCTTCTACCGTACGAACGCCCAGTCCCGTGTCTTCGAAGAGGTCTTCATCCGCGTCGGCCTGCCGTACAAGGTCGTCGGCGGTGTCCGCTTCTACGAGCGCAAGGAAGTCCGGGACGTCCTGGCGTATCTGAGGGTGCTGGCCAACCCCGAGGACTCGGTCCCCATGCGCCGCATCCTGAACGTGCCCAAGCGAGGCATCGGCGACCGCGCCGAGGCGATGATCGACGCCCTGGCACAACGCGAGAAGATCAGCTTCCCGCAGGCGCTGCGCCGCGTCGACGAGGCCTACGGCATGGCCGCGCGCTCCACCAACGCGGTCAAGCGGTTCAACACGCTCATGGAAGACCTCCGTACGATCGTCGAGTCCGGCGCGGGCCCGGCCACCATCCTGCAGGCCGTCTTCGAACGCACCGGCTATCTCGCCGAGTTGCAGGCCTCGACCGACCCACAGGACGAGACCCGGATCGAGAACCTCCAGGAACTCGCCGCCGTCGCCCTGGAGTTCGAGCAGGAGACCGGCGAGGGCGAGACCCCGCCCGGACTCTCCGCGTTCCTGGAGCGGGTCGCGCTCGTCGCCGACTCCGACCAGATCCCGGACGAGGAGGACGGCAACGGCGTCATCACCCTGATGACCCTGCACACCGCCAAGGGCCTCGAGTTCCCCGTGGTCTTCCTGACCGGCATGGAGGACGGCGTCTTCCCGCACATGCGCGCGCTCGGACAGGTCAAGGAGCTGGAGGAGGAGCGGCGCCTGGCGTACGTCGGCATCACCCGCGCGCGCGAGCGGCTCTACCTCACCCGGTCCTCGATGCGCAGCGCGTGGGGACAGCCCTCGTACAACCCGCCCTCCCGCTTCCTGGAGGAGATCCCGGCGACCCATCTGGACTGGAAGCGCACAGGGGCGACGGCGCCCATGTCCGCCGGTCCGGTCTCCGGTGTCGCCGCCTCCCTCTCGTCCTCGCGTTCGCGGTCCGCGGCCTCGGGTGCCTCCGGGTTCGCCACCCGCCGTGGTGCCACCGAGAAGCCGGTGGTCTCGCTGGCCGTCGGGGACCGGGTCACGCACGACCAGTTCGGCCTCGGCACCGTCGTCGGGGTGAAGGGGACGGGCGCGAACGCGGAGGCGACGGTCGACTTCGGAGAGCCCAAGCCGAAGCGGCTGCTGCTGCGGTACGCGCCGGTGGAGAAGCTGTAGTCCGCGAGACCGTTCGCAGGGGCCCTTGGCCGTCCGGAGGCGGACGGCCGGGGGCCGCGGGCGCCGGGTTCTCGCCCGGGGTCACGCGGCGGCCGGGCTCCTGACCGGGATCCGGCTTCTTACGTGGGGTCCAGGCCGTGGCTGCGCAGCCACGGCAGCGGGTCGATCGCCGAACCGCCGGCCGGGCGGACCTCGAAGTGCAGGTGCGGGCCGGTCGAGTTGCCGGAGTTCCCGGAGAAGGCGATCTGGTCACCGGCCTTGACGGTGGTACCGGAGGCGACCTGGTACGTGGAGAGGTGGCAGTACCACGTCTCCGTGCCGTCCATCGCGGTCACGATCATCATGTTGCCGTACGCGCTGTTCCACTGCGTCCGGACGGTCCCGTCGGTCGCTGCCATCACCGGCGTCCCGTAGGAGACGGGGAAGTCGATGCCCGTGTGCACGGACATCCAGTTGACGCCGGCCTGGCCGAAGTAGGCGCTGAGGCCCTGCTGCGCCACGGGAAGGGCGAACTTCGGACGCAGCCGCTCCTTGCGGGCCGCCGCCTCCGCCGCCTTCTTCTTCTCCGTCGCCTGCTGCGCCTTGAGGTCGATACGTTCCTGCGTGCGGCTCGCCCGGTCGGCGAAGTCGTCCGCGCCCGCGGACAGACTCTGGAGCTGGGTGTCCAGCTTGACGTTGGCGGCCGACGGCTTCACCGAGGTCGCGTCGGAAGCGCTGGCCGTGGTGTCCTTCGAGTCGTTCCCGCCGAGGCCGCCGACACCGCCCACGGAGGCGGCGGCGATCCCCGCGACCCCCATGACACAGGCCGAGGGCACCGCGACGGTCAGCAGAGCGGAACGTTTCGCGGGGCTGCGGCGCCGGGCACGGGAACCGCTCCGGGGCGAGGGAAGCCGGACCGGGGTGATCTCCTCCTGGTCCTCCAGCAGCGGCCGCTCGCGACCCTCGTCGTACGGGTCGTGGTCGTCGTAGCCCTCGTCGGGGCCGTGCGTGTCCGCGAAGTCCTCGGCCGCGTCGAACTCGGCCTCGTTGCCGACCGTGTCGAGTCCGCCGTGGACCGCCTGGTCGAAGGTCGCGGTCGCCTGCTGGTCGAAGGGCACCGCGTCCGCCGCGTCGGACGTCCCCTCGTACGTCATGTCGAGCCGGGTCAGATCATGGTCGTACGACGCGGACTCCGGCCCCGGCTGGTCGTACGGCTCCGTCCCCGAGTGCTCGTACGTCTCGGTCTGGGGGTGCTCGTAGGCCTGGTACGTGCCCTGGCCGCCGGCGCTGTTCCACTGCGTGGCGTCGTACGCGCCCGTCTCCTGCGTCGGCACGGTCCACTGCTGGGTGCCGTCGAGCGGCTGCTCGGGCTGGACCCAGGCGTTCGCGTCCCACTGGCCCGAGGCGTCGGGGCCGGGATACTGCGCGGGGATGTCGGTGAGCTGCTGGTAGTCGTTCGTCCAGGCCGTCGCGTCGTGGGCGCCGGTGCCGTAGGCGGTGTGCTGCGCCGCGTACGGGTCGTAGCCCATCGGCTGCTGGACTCCCGCGTTCCACTGCGTGGCGTCGTACGAGCCGGTGCCGGCCCCGCCGGGCATGGTGCCGAAGAGCGGGTCGCCGGCGAAGTCCGAGCCGGCGTAGGCGCCCATGGTGGCCGCGCCCGAGTCGAAGGTCATGGCGGAGTGGTCGCCGTACGCGGTGAAGTCGCCGCCGTACTGGGCTTCTTGCGCGCCGTAGGGCGCGTAGGACGCCGAGGCGGCGTCGGAAGCCGGGGCCGGGGGAGTCGCGATCCCCGACGGGTGACGGTCGTTCACCAACTTCTCTTTCGCCTCGACAACAGGGGCTGGCAGAGCAGTGCGGCGACTGTACCCGTCGGTATGCGGGCGCGACAATCTTCGGCAGGTTTCCCCTTCGCAGGAAACGGGCATTCGGCCGTGTTTCGGGGGAGGGCGGGCAAGGCCTTGGCCTGGCGTTCGATAAACGTTCGAGGGTTTCCGTCCACGGGAAGGCCGTCGGGCGGCCGTCAGCCCTCCCGACGGCCGCCCTCGGACCGCTTCGTGCCCCCTCGAATCCCTTCCGTGCCGCCCCGAATCCCTTCCGTGCCGCCCCGGACCGCTTCCGGGCCGCCCCACGCCACCGTGAGGCCGCCCGTCACGCCACCGTCACGCCACCGTGAGTCCGCCCCTGCCCATGCGGGCCACGGCGAGGGATCCGGGCACCTCGATGTCGAGTGCCTGCCGGATGCCGGTCGCGACGGCCGGATGCACGGGCAGCGCGAGATGGCCGACACCGCTCACGCGGACGTTCTGGGCGAGCAGGTCGGGATGCTCGACACAGGCCGTCTCCAGCGGGTCCATCAGATGGTCGAGATCGCTCCAGAAGCTGACGAACTGCGTACGGCAGCCCGGGGCGGGGCCGGTCAGTTCCTCGATCACGGGAGAACCGGGACGCATCTGCCGGACGATCGGGTGCGCGTTCATCAGCGGCGCGACCCGGGTGCCCGAGTGCGGGGTGCCGAGCGTGACGAGGGTGCGGACGTGGGAGTCGCCGCCGAGACACTGCACGTAGTAGCGCGCGATCAGCCCGCCGAGGCTGTGTCCGACGATGTCCACGCGGTCATGGCCCGTGCGCTCGCAGATCTCCTCGATGTGCCGGCCCAGCAGTTCCGCCGCAGTACGGATGTCGCACGTCAGCGGCGAGTAGTTCAGGGACTCGATGTGCTGCCTGCCGTGCTGGGCGAGATTGCGGCGCAGCAGGACGAAGACGGAGCGGTTGTCGATGAAGCCGTGGAGCAGGACGACCGGGGGCTTGGCCTCGGTGGGCAGCGTGGCGGCCACGTCGGGCGGGGGGAGCGGGTGTCCGGTGCGGCGTTCCTGTGTGATGCCGGAGGGATAGAGGAGGAGGTGCCCGGCGAGGATCGCGAGCTCCAGTGCCGTGGCCTTCAGCAGGGCCATCGAGAGCCCGGCCAGCTTCGTCGGAAACAGGCGCTGGCACAGGGGGAGAAAGGGCGACGCAGCCTCGGTCACCTTCATGGCCGACCTCCAGTCGGCACGCGGGAGGACCACTCCGTCCCCCGTGTGCCCTAGTGGAAAGCCGTGAGGTCGGCGACGGCGGCGGCCTACGACACGTCCCCGGGGTGTGAGACCGGTGACGCTGCGGAGTGCTCGGCGAAGGGCGCGGTATACGACGCCGACCCCGGCTCCCCGACGGTGCGCCGGGCTGGATGCGCCGGCTTCGTGTCGTGGCGTGGAGTCGCCCTCGTGTTCCCGCGGTCCTGCTGCCCGGCCTCGCTCCCCGCTGTCGTGCCGTCGCCGATGTGCCCCAGCACCACGCCGTCCCGCTGACGACGCGATGTGCGGCCACCTGGTCGCGGCTCTTCTTGCGCCCGCTCCGGCCGAGGCCCGTACGCCGCAGATCCCTGCGGCGCCAGTGCCGCGGTACGGAACCGTGCGCGGCGAACTTGTCCCAGTGTGTGATTTCCCCCTCGGTCTCCACCGCGAAACTGCCGGTTGCGGGATGCTGGCGATAACGTTCGTTCACTTCCCGGGCCGAAAGGGCCCGGGACGCCTGTGCCGCTTGGCGCGATCGGTGATCCGGAGTGATCCGGTGTGGCGAGCGGAAAACTGAGCGATATGTGTCGATGGTCAGTAGTCGGCACGATCGACGGACGCCTGTTGGTGACAACGGGTAGTCAATACTGGTCAATCGGTGAATCAATCGGTGAATTAGTCGGTGAATCTTCGACCAGTTGTCGGTCGTGGTCCGGTGGCGGTCGTCGCGGCATGTGTCGGCAGTCCTCGTCGGTGCAGGTTGAAGTAGTCCGTTCATGGAGGCAGTGATGGGTGTGGCAGCCGGTCCGATTCGCGTGGTGGTGGCCAAGCCGGGGCTCGACGGCCACGATCGTGGGGCCAAGGTGATCGCGCGGGCGCTGCGCGACGCCGGTATGGAGGTCATCTACACCGGGCTTCATCAGACCCCCGAGCAGATCGTCGACACCGCGATCCAGGAGGACGCCGACGCGATCGGCCTGTCCATCCTGTCCGGCGCCCACAACACGCTCTTCGCGGCCGTCATCGCCCTCCTCAAGGAGCGCGAGGCCGAGGACATCAAGGTCTTCGGCGGCGGCATCATCCCCGAGGCGGACATCGCCCCCCTCAAGGAGAAGGGCGTCGCGGAGATCTTCACTCCGGGCGCGACGACCGTGTCCATCGTGGACTGGGTCCGGGCGAACGTCAGGCAGCCGGCCGGCGCGTGACCGGGCGCCTGCGCCAAGCCGTGTGACCGCCGGGCGCCTGAGTCGGCCGACGTGACGGCTTGGTGCCTGCGCCGGTCCACGTGACCGCCGGGCGCCTGCGCCTGCCCACGTGACGGCTTGGTGCCAGCGTCGCGCCCGTGTGACGTCGGGTGCTCGCGCCCGCGTCGGCCCACATGGACGCCTGCGCCCGCCTTCCGCGTCCCGCGGTGACCCCCGGTGTCCGCGCTGTCCCGCGCGGACACCGTGACCTTCGGCATCTCCGGCGCCGGAGCGGTTCGGCGCCGGAGAATCTCGGCGTCGCCGTGTTCCCCGCGAGCCACGGTCAGGGTGGCGTGAGCTCGGCGGACATGGTTGCTCTCAGCCGCAGGGTCGTCACGAGCCGTTGGAAGGCCTCGGCCCAGTAGTCCCCGGACCCCGGCGCCGCGTTCTCCGACTCGTCGGGGACCGAGGTGAGACCTTCGAGCCGCCCTGCCTCCGCCGGGTCGAGGCAGCGCTCGGCCAGCCCCATCACCCCGCTGAAGCTCCACGGGAAGCTTCCCGCGTCCCGGGCGATGTCGAGCGCGTCCACCACCGCCCGCCCCAGGCCCCCCGCCCAGGACACCGCGCACACCCCGAGGAGCTGGAACGCCTCGGACAGTCCGTGCGTACCGATGAACCCGGCCACCCAGTCGGCCCGCTCCCCGGCGCTCAGCGTGGCGAGCAGCTTGGCCCGCTCGGCCAGTGACACCGCCCCCGGCCCCCCGGCCTCCGGAGCGGAGGGCGGCCCGAGGAGCGCCCTCGACCACGCGGGATCGCGCTGCCGCACCGCCGCCCGGCACCACGCGGCGTGCAGTTCCCCCTGCCAGCCGTCCGCCACGGGCAGGGCCACCACCTCTTCCGGCGAACGGCCGCCGAGCCGGTCGACCCAGGTCGAGAGGGGTGCCGCCTCGACGAGCTGACCCAGCCACCAGGACCGTTCACCACGGCGGGCCGGGGGTTTGGCCACCACGCCGTCCTGCTCCATCGCCGCGTCGCACTCGTGCGGCGCCTCGACCGTGATCTCCGGGGTCTCCCGCGTATGGTCGACGGCCACGCACGAGGCGGCCCTGTCCGCCATCCTCGCGGCGAGCGCGGACCCGGGCAGGGCGGAGAGCAGCTCGGCCGCCGTCGCCCGCACATTGCGGCTGCGGTCGGCCAGCGCCCCCTCGAGGAACGCCTCGTCCTCGGCGCACAGGCCGGACCGGAGGGAGTCGAGGAACATCAGCCGGTCCTCGGCCCGCTCCGTCGCCCAGGTCGCGACGAGCAGGGCGCGTCCGGCGGCCGGGTCCTTGGCCCGTACCGCCGCCAGCAGCGCGACCCGCTCCGCGAACAGCCCCTCCTGCCACAGCTGTTGTATGTCGTCGGCCGCCTCCGGCAGCGTGGTGGCGCCGCCCGACGAGGTGCGCAGGGCGAACCGCCACTCGGGGTTCAGCCCGGCCAGCCACAATGCCCGCGGCCCGGCGAAGGCGAGGGCGGCGGGCCGCAGGTCCGTGCGCCCCCGGGCCGCGTCGAGCAGCGCCGGAAGGGCCTGCGGAGGTGCGGCGAAACCGCGTGCGCCGGCCAGGGCCAGCCACTGGGGCAGCAGCTCGACGAGGTCGGGCGCCGCGCCTCTGCGGCCGCCGCCTCCCGTGCCGGGGCGGTCCGCCAGCAGGGTCGAGAGCCTCCGGGCCGCGGCGGGCGGCAGCGGGGTCCGCGGGTCCGGTGCGGCGGGCTCCGGACGGGCCGCCGCCCGCGCCGGCCGCACCCCGGCCCGCCGCCGCACGGTCTCCACGGCCGCCGCGTCCAGCAGCGCCACCGGAGCCTGCCGACCGGGCTGTTGTCCCGAAAGCGCGCGCCGCTCCGTACCGAGCAGCGCCACGGTGACGAGCTCCTCCCAGGAACCGCCGACGGGCGTGCCCGCCGAAGCCGGTGTGGTGGTCATGAGCGTCCTTTCCGTACGAAGGTCAGCACAGGGGTACCGCCTCGCCCTCGCCCTGCGGCCAAGCCGTCAGCGGGGTGAAACCGCGGTGGCCGCACTCGCCGAAGACCGTGACCGGGGCGCCGCCGGACAGGGCGACCAGGCGCCACAGTTCGGGGCGAGACCGCGAGGAAGGGCTGAGCGGGAGGGCCGACTCGCCATCGGCGTCGGCGAGTTGCCACGCGTCGCCGTCCGGGGTCGGGATCACCCGCTCCAGGGTGACGGGGCAGGAGTCCAGCCACGGGTCGGCGCGCAGCGCTTCTCCGTAACGGGCGGCGGCCTGGGGTGTCGTCAGCCCCTTCGGCCGTATCGCCGCGGGTGCCGGGGCGGTGAACCGCTCGCCCAGCGCCGCCCGCGGTTGGCCGGCGCCCGGGTACGCGGACAGCTCCGCCTCGAAAGCCAGCCCCACCGGAAGCGCCAGTTCGGGTGCCCGGCCCGCCGCGCCGTAGGACAGAAGCAGGGCCGTGCGGCCGGACTCGGCGCCGTACAGCCAGATCCGGCGTGTCGTGAGCCGGGCGTCCGCCGTGTCGTACTGCGCGAGAACGAGCCAGCGGTCACGCACCGGAGGGCCGTCCGCGGAGCCGGGCAGCCCGACGCGGGAACGGACCGTCGCGGCCAGGTCGTCCGGCAGCCGCTCGCGCCGCAGCCAGCCCTGGTCGAGCAGATGCAGCAGCGCGCACTCCTCGAGGAGTCGCACGGGCCAGCCCGGCCCCGACGACGGGATCGCCCCCAACTCCCGCACACGCGCCGCCAGACCGGGTGCCTGCGCGTCGACCATCCGGGCCGCCGTCTCCTCCCACATCCCGTACCCCGCACGCTCGGCGGAGGCGAGGCCGCCGCGCAGCAGGTCCGCCAGTCGCTGCTCCAGCTCGGCCGCCCCCGCGGTGATCCGCTCGGCCCTGCGTTCGGCCCTGCGCCGGGCCGCCTCGGGATCACCCGGCGAAGCGGCTCCAGATCCCCCGCC
The DNA here is from genome assembly GCF_053600395.1 of Streptomyces sp. NPDC005070. Classification (NCBI taxonomy): domain Bacteria; kingdom Bacillati; phylum Actinomycetota; class Actinomycetes; order Kitasatosporales; family Streptomycetaceae; genus Streptomyces; species Streptomyces sp. NPDC005070. Next base: position 28,078 of record NZ_JBSFZS010000062.1, read on the forward strand.
CGGCGAGCTCCTGCTCTCCGCGCGCCTGCGTCTGCCCTCCAGCCACTGGGCGGCCCAGTCCGGCGCCTGGGCGGACGGCACCGCTCCGTCCGCGCCCGCCCAGAGCAGCAGCAGTCCCAGCGCGTGCTTGCACGGGAACTTCCGGCTCGGACAACTGCACTTGTAAGCGGGACCCGCCGAGTCCGCGATGTCCAGGACCGTCTGATACGGCTTGCTGCCACTTCCCCTGCACAGTCCCCATACCGTCCCCTCCTCCGTACTGCCCGCCTCGGACCACGGTCCGGCCGCGCCGAGTTTGCTCCCCGCCTTGCGTGACGCGGCGTCAGGTGCCAGTGCCAGCACCTGATCCGCCGTCCAGCGCACCGCCTGCTGTGTCATGCGATCGAAGGTAGGACCCACCACTGACAATCGATCCTCGCGAGCGCATTTGTGCAGGTCAGGGCGCATTGTCAGTGGCGTGGTGCACGGTGGAACCAGATCCGAACCGGCCGAGCTGGAGGGGGACCGAGGCATGTCCGTGTCCGTTGAACCGACGTCCGTTGACGCACCTGCGGGAGAGAGGGGGGCGAGCCGGCCGAGCGAGGCGCTGCGACCGCACGCCGAGCACGCCTTCGCCGCCGAACTCGCCGCGCTCGCGGCGCAGGACGACCGGCCGCGCCCCGAACGCTGGCTGCTGTCGCCCTGGGCCGTGGCCACCTATCTGCTGGGCGGCACCCTGCCGGACGGCACCGTGATCACTCCCAAATACGTGGGGCCGCGCCGCATCGTCGAGGTCGCCGTCACGACGCTCGCCACCGACCGGGCCCTGCTCCTGCTCGGTGTGCCCGGCACCGCGAAGACGTGGGTGTCCGAGCACCTGGCGGCCGCGGTCAGCGGAGATTCGACCCTGCTCGTGCAGGGCACGGCCGGCACACCGGAGGAGGCCATCCGGTACGGCTGGAACTACGCGCGGTTGCTCGCGCACGGGCCCAGCCGGGACGCGCTCGTGCCGAGCCCCGTCATGCGCGCCATGGCCGAGGGCATGACCGCCCGCGTCGAGGAACTGACGCGTGTGCCCGCCGACGTGCAGGACAGCCTGATCACGATCCTCTCCGAAAAGACCCTGCCGATACCGGAATTGGGCCAGGAGGTGCAGGCCGTCCGCGGGTTCAACCTGATCGCCACGGCCAACGACCGCGACCGCGGGGTCAACGAACTCTCCAGCGCCCTGCGTCGTCGTTTCAACACGGTCGTGCTGCCGTTGCCGGAGAGCGCCGACGCCGAGGTCGACATCGTCTCGCGCCGGGTCGACCAGATCGGCCGCTCCCTCGACCTGCCCGCCGTGCCGGACGGCGTCGACGAGATCCGCCGTGTCGTCACCGTCTTCCGGGAGCTGCGCGACGGGATCACGGCCGACGGCCGGACGAAGCTGAAGTCGCCCAGCGGCACGCTGTCCACGGCCGAGGCGATCTCCGTCGTCACCAACGGCCTCGCTCTGGCGGCCCACTTCGGCGACGGCGTGCTGCGGGCGAGCGACGTCGCCGCCGGCATCCTCGGCGCCGTCGTGCGCGACCCGGCCGCCGACCGCGTCATCTGGCAGGAGTATCTGGAAGCGGTCGTCCGCGAGCGGGACGGCTGGAAGGACTTCTACCGCGCGTGCCGCGAGGTGAGCGCGTGAGTGCCGAACGGGAAGCCGGGCCGCCCGTTCCGGAGGGCCGGGCGGTCGTCCGGGGGCCGGGGCCGTTGCTGCTCGGTGTGCGGCACCACGGACCCGGGTCGGCGCGGGCCGTGCGGTCGGCACTGGAGGCGGCGGCACCCCGGGTCGTGCTGATCGAGGGGCCGCCCGAGGCGGACGCACTCGTCCCGCTGGCCGCCGAGAAGGACATGCGGCCCCCGGTGGCGCTGCTCGCCCACGTCGTCGACGAGCCCGGTCGTTCGGCCTTCTGGCCGCTGGCCGAGTTCTCACCGGAGTGGGTGGCGATCCGGTGGGCTCTGGAAAACGGGGTGGAGGCCCGCTTCATCGACCTCCCGGCCTCCCACACCCTGGCCTGGGGGAGAGACGACGAGAACGGGACGGACCCCGACCGGGACGGGCCGGTGAGCGCGCCTTCCGACCCCCCGCCCCCGGCCGGGAACCCCAGCGCCCCCGGCCCCGGAGGCGACCGGGCGCCGGAGGCGGACCGTGTCACCGCGGTGCGTCCCGGCGCGGCCGGAGCTCCCGGTGCCCCGGACGATCCCGGCACGGCGCGAGCCCCCGATTCCCCGGGTGATCCCGGACGGCCCGACACGGCCGGTGGTTCCGACCGGTCCGTCGACGCGTCCGCCGTGCGGATCGACCCCCTCGCGGTGCTCGCCGAGACCGCCGGCTACGACGACCCGGAGCGCTGGTGGGAGGACGTGGTCGAGCACCGGACCGGTGCGGCGGACGACCCGTTCGCTCCGTTCGCCGTGCTGGAGGAGGCCATGGGGTCGCTGCGCGAGGCGTACGGGGTCGGCGGACACGACCGGGACCTCGTGCGCGAGGCGTACATGCGGCTCCAGCTTCGGGCGGCGCAGCGGGAGTTCGGGGACGGCGTGGCCGTCGTGTGCGGGGCCTGGCACGTCCCCGCCCTGCGGCGGCGGGCCACGGTCGGCGCCGACCGGGGACTCCTCAAAGGGCTGCCCAAGGCCAAGGTCCAGCTCACCTGGGTGCCCTGGACGCACCGCCGGCTGTCCCGCGCCAGCGGGTACGGAGCGGGTATCGACTCGCCGGGCTGGTACGGGCATCTGTTCAGCGCCCCCGACCGCCCGGTCGAGCGCTGGATGACCAAGGTGGCCAGGCTGCTGCGCGACGAGGACCGGGGCGTGTCGTCGGCCCACGTCATCGAGGCCGTGCGGCTGGCCGGCACCCTCGCCGCGATGCGCGGCCGCCCGCTGCCGGGACTGACCGAGACCACCGACGCCCTCCGCGCCGTGATGTGCGAGGGCTCGGACGTCCCCCTGGACCTGGTGCGCGACCGGCTCGTGGTCGGGGAGGTGCTCGGTGAGGTGCCGGATTCCGCCCCGGCGGTGCCGTTGCAGCGAGACCTCACGCAGTCGCAGCGGCGGCTGCGGCTCAAGCCCGAGGCGCTGGAGCGGGAGATGGAGCTCGACCTGCGCAAGGAGACCGACGCGGGGCGCAGCACCCTGCTGCACCGGCTGCGGCTCCTGGGCGTCGCGTGGGGCGAGCCCGCGGCGTCCCGCGGCAGCACGGGCACGTTCCGGGAGACCTGGCGCCTTCGCTGGGAGCCGGAGCTGTCGGTGCGGGTCGCGGAGGCCGGTGTGTGGGGCACGACCGTCGTGTCCGCGGCGACGGCCAAGGCCGAGGCGGACGCCGTCGGCGCGCCGTCACTGGCCGATGTCACGGCCCTCGCCGAGCGCTGCCTCCTCGCCGAGCTCACGGACGCGCTGCCCGTGGTGATGCGGGTGCTCGCCGACCGCGCCGCCCTCGACACGGACGTGGGCCACCTCGCGCAGGCCCTGCCCGCACTCGTCCGCTCCCTGCGCTACGGCGACGTACGCGGCACGGACACCCACGCCCTCTCCGGTGTCGCGGCCGGCCTCGCCGAACGCGTCTTCGTCGGCCTCCCGCCGGCCTGCGCCTCACTCGACAGCGACGCCGCCGAGGAGATGCGCCGCCACCTCGACGCCGTGCACGGGGCGGTGGCACTGCTGGGGGAGGCGACCTCGGGGACCGACGGGCCCTGGGAGATCCGCGGGCGCTGGCACTCCGTACTGCGGGTGCTCGCCGCGCGGGACACCGTGCCCGGGGTGGTCAGAGGCCGGGCGGTCCGCCTGCTCCTGGACGAAGGGGAGCTGGCGCAGGAGGAGGCCGCCCGGCTCATGGGTCTCGTGCTGTCGCCGGGCACGGAGCCCGCGGACGGGGCCGCGTGGATCGAGGGATTCGTCGGCGGCGGATCCGGCGGCATGCTCCTCGTGCACGACGAGCGGCTGCTCGGGCTGGTGGACACCTGGCTGACCGGGGTGCCCGCCGACGCGTTCACCGATGTGCTGCCGCTGCTGCGCCGGACGTTCTCGGCGTACGAGACAGGGGTGCGCAGGACCCTGGGCGACCTCGTCCGGCGCGGCCCGGCGCCTCGGGCACACGCGGCGGCCACCGGTTCCGGCTCCGGCATACCCGGGTTCGCCCCCGACCTCGACACCGGGCGCGCCGACGCCGTTCTGCCGCTGCTGAGCCTGCTGCTGGGGCTCGCCGATCCCGACGCGGACACCGGTACCGGCACGGGAACCGGCACCGACAAAGACAAAGACACCGGCACCGACATCGAGAACGATCTTGTGAGGATGGCTCCATGAGCGAGGCGGTCTTGAGTGCCGGGGACGAGCGGCTGCGGCGGTGGCGCCTGGTGCTCGGCGGCGACGAGGCGGACGGCACCGGATGCGTGCTCTCCGGCCGGGACGCCGCCATGGACGGGGCGCTGGGCGCGCTCTACGGGAAGGGGAGCGGGGGACGGCCGGGGCGGGACCGCTCGGCGGGGCTCGGGGCTTCGGCGCCGTCGGTCGCGCGCTGGCTCGGCGACATCCGGACCTACTTCCCCTCCTCCGTCGTCCAGGTGATGCAACGGGACGCCATCGACCGGCTCGGGCTCTCCGCCCTGCTCCTGGAGCCCGAGATGCTGGAAGCGGTGGAGGCCGACGTGCACCTCGTGGGCACCCTCCTCTCCCTCAACAGAGCCATGCCGGAGACGACGAAGGAGACCGCGCGGGCCGTCGTGCGCAAGGTCGTGGAGGACCTGGAGAAGCGGCTCGCCACCCGCACCCGGGCCACGCTCACCGGCGCCCTCGACCGCAGTGCCCGGATCAGCAGACCCCGCCACCACGACATCGACTGGAACCGCACGATCGCGGCCAACCTGAAGCACTACCTGCCCGAGTACCGCACGGTCGTGCCCGAGCGGCTGATCGGCTACGGGCGTGCCTCGCAGTCCGTGAAGAAGGAGGTCATCCTCTGCATCGACCAGTCGGGGTCGATGGCGGCGTCGGTCGTCTACGCGTCCGTGTTCGGCGCCGTGCTGGCGTCGATGCGGTCCATCGCCACCCGGCTCGTCGTCTTCGACACGGCCGTCGTCGACCTCACCGACCAGCTCGACGACCCGGTCGACGTCCTCTTCGGCACCCAGCTCGGCGGCGGCACGGACATCAACCGGGCACTCGCCTACTGCCAGTCGCAGATCACCAGACCGGCCGACACGGTCGTCGTCCTCATCAGCGACCTCTACGAAGGGGGGATCCGCAACGAGATGCTGAAGCGGGTGGCGGCGATGAAATCGTCGGGGGTGCAGTTCGTGACGCTGCTCGCGCTGTCCGACGAGGGGGCGCCCGCGTACGACCGTGAACACGCGGCGGCGCTCGCGGCGCTCGACGCGCCGGCGTTCGCCTGCACACCCGATCTGTTCCCCGAGGTGATGGCGGCGGCGATCGAGAAGCGGCCGCTGCCGATCCCGGACACGAGGTGAGAGTGTTCCGTCCTGATCACGGATGACCGGTTTCAGACGGTTCGGGAGACCCGGACGGCGGAAGGCCGACGGATCCACCCGACCGGGCTCCCGGGCCCCCGCCGACCGGCCCGCCGCAGGAGCGCCGGGGGCCGCGCAGGGCCCTCAGCGGCTGCTCACAGGGGCCTCACGGGGTGATCCCCGGCCAGGTGAGGGCCGGTCCGGGGCCCGTTCTGTGACAGGTATCACCGCTGTGGTGTGAGCTGCGATTTAGGGTCCCGTGCCCCACGGCGATAACCTGCGAGACGGACATGCCGCGCGCTCGGACACCGTGTGCGCCACCCTTGTGACAGCGGACGTCACGTTGCCCTTCGCGGCACGCCCACGCATCCAACGAACCGCGAGATCACTGATAGGGACGGACGCGCGTGGACCTGTTCGAGTACCAGGCGAGGGACCTCTTCGCCAAGCACGGTGTACCGGTGCTGGCCGGTGAAGTCATTGACACGCCTGAGGCAGCCCGCGAGGCGACCGAGCGTCTTGGCGGCAAGTCCGTCGTCAAGGCCCAGGTGAAGGTCGGTGGCCGCGGCAAGGCCGGCGGCGTCAAGCTCGCCGCCACCCCGGACGAGGCCGTCGCCCGCGCGACGGACATCCTCGGCATGGACATCAAGGGCCACACGGTCCACAAGGTGATGATCGCCGAGACCGCGCCCGAGATCGTCGAGGAGTACTACGTCTCGTACCTCCTCGACCGCACCAACCGCACCTTCCTCGCCATGGCGTCCGTCCAGGGCGGCGTGGAGATCGAGGTCGTCGCGGAGGAGAACCCCGACGCCCTCGCGAAGGTGCCGGTCGACGCCAACGAAGGCGTGTCGATCGAGAAGGCCCGCGAGATCGTCGCCCAGGCGAAGTTCCCGGCCGAGGTCGCCGACCAGGTGGCCGACATCCTGGTGACGCTGTGGGACACCTTCATCAAGGAGGACGCCCTCCTCGTCGAGGTGAACCCGCTCGCCAAGGTCGCCTCCGGCAAGGTCATCGCCCTCGACGGCAAGGTGTCCCTGGACGAGAACGCCGAGTTCCGCCAGCCGGACCACGCCGCGCTCGAGGACAAGGAGTCGGCCAACCCCCTCGAGGCCGCCGCCAAGGCCAAGAACCTCAACTACGTCAAGCTCGACGGTGAGGTCGGCATCATCGGCAACGGCGCGGGTCTCGTCATGAGCACCCTCGACGTCGTCGCGTACGCCGGTGAGAACCACGGTGGCGTCAAGCCCGCCAACTTCCTCGACATCGGCGGCGGCGCCTCCGCCGCGGTCATGGCGAACGGCCTGGAGATCATCCTCGGCGACCCGGACGTCAAGTCCGTCTTCGTCAACGTCTTCGGTGGCATCACCGCCTGTGACGAGGTCGCCAACGGCATCGTCCAGGCGCTCCAGCTCCTCGCCGACAAGGGCGAGGAAGTCACCAAGCCGCTGGTCGTGCGCCTCGACGGCAACAACGCCGAGCTGGGTCGTCAGATCCTGTCGGACGCCAACCACCCGCTGGTCCAGCGCGTGGACACCATGGACGGCGCGGCCGACAAGGCCGCCGAGCTCGCGGCTGCGAAGTAAGGGACGAGGGACTAAACAGCCATGGCTATTTTCCTCAACAAGGACTCCAAGGTCATCGTCCAGGGCATGACCGGTGCCACGGGTATGAAGCACACCAAGCTCATGCTCGCGGACGGGACGAACATCGTCGGTGGCGTGAACCCGCGCAAGGCGGGCACCTCCGTCGACATCGACGGCAACGAGATCCCCGTCTTCGGCACGGTCGCCGAGGCCATCGAGAAGACCGGCGCCAACGTGTCCGTCCTCTTCGTGCCGCCGGCCTTCGCCAAGGCCGCCGTGGTCGAGGCGATCGACGCGGAGATCCCCCTCGCGGTCGTCATCACCGAGGGCATCGCCGTCCACGACTCCGCCGCCTTCTGGGCGTACGCGAAGTCGAAGGGCAACAAGACCCGCATCATCGGCCCGAACTGCCCCGGTCTCATCACCCCGGGCCAGTCCAACGCCGGCATCATCCCGGGCGACATCACGAAGCCGGGCCGCATCGGCCTGGTCTCGAAGTCCGGCACGCTGACGTACCAGATGATGTACGAGCTCCGTGACATCGGCTTCTCCTCCGCCGTCGGCATCGGTGGCGACCCGGTCATCGGTACGACGCACATCGACGCGCTCGCCGCGTTCGAGGCCGACCCCGACACCGACCTGATCGTCATGATCGGCGAGATCGGCGGCGACGCCGAGGAGCGTGCGGCGGACTTCATCGCGAAGAACGTGACGAAGCCGGTCGTCGGCTACGTCGCCGGCTTCACCGCGCCCGAGGGCAAGACCATGGGCCACGCCGGCGCCATCGTCTCCGGCTCCTCCGGCACGGCCGCCGCGAAGAAGGAGGCCCTCGAGGCCGCGGGCGTCAAGGTCGGCAAGACGCCGACCGAGACGGCCAAGCTCGCGCGCGAGATCCTCGCGGGCTGAGCCGACGCTCGACCGAACGCCGGTGGGCGCGCACCCTTTCGAGGGTGCGCGCCCACCGGCGTTCCGTGTCACCGGCGTCCGGCCCGCCGGCGTTCCGCATCACACACGTCACACACGTCACGGGCGTTCCGAGTCAGCGGTTCTCCGGGATCAGCCGCTCCGGGCCGTTCATCTCCTGGGACCTCAGCCGGGCGCGCAGCCTGAGCTCCGCCGCGGACAGCGGCCCGGGGGCGGCCTTGGGCGGCAGGCCGTGGATGGTCTCCGGCGGCGCGAGGGGTTCCTCGTAGTGGTCCGGGGCCGTGCCCAGCGTCAGGGCGGTCACCCCGATCAGCAGGACCGTGAAGGCGATGGCCGCCCGGGTCCACTGCTGAGCCCGGCGCTCGCCGTACCAGCGGACCGTGCGGGGCTTCGCCGCGCGCAGCCGCTCCGCGCTCGCGAGTTCGGTGAGCCGCCGGTGCAGATCCTCCGGTGACGCAAGCTCCGGCAGCCGTTCGGCGACGGCCTCGCGCGCGTGCAGCACCCGGTTGGCCGCCGCGGGCGTGCTCGCCTCCGTCTCGGCCGCGGTCTCCGGCAGCCCGAGCCCCACGCCGTCGTACAGCAGCAGGGTGCGCCGGTACACCGGTGGCAGTTCGAGGAGTACGTCGAGCAGGGCGCGGTCGGCCGCGGCGGCGGGCGGTGCCTCCGGGTGACGGTAGCGGGGGCGCAGCCGGTGCCAGGGGGAGAGCGCGTACTCGTACGCCGTGGCGCGCACCCACCCGGCCGGATCCCGGTCCACGGCCACCTCCGGCCAGCGGTACCAGGCCTGCTGGAACGCCCGTTCCACGGACTCGCGGGCCAGTTCGCGCCGCCCGGTCAGCAGATAGGCCTGTCGTACGAGGGAGGGGGCGCAGAACGCGTAGAGCGCGTCGAAGGCCTGAGCGGGCGTCAGTGAAGGCTCCGAGAGTCCGGCGTGCGCGTCCTCGACGAGCCATTCCTCGGTGGGCAGCCCCTCGGTGAGCCGCCCCTCCGCCCGCTTGCGACCCGGCCGCTCCCCGACTCGGGCCGAACGCTTCCTTCCCGTACCGGGCCGGGCTTCACGGCTCGTCCCCGCGCCCACCAGTTCGGAGCTGATGACCTTCTGAGGGACGGTCACCTCCGGCCGGGCGGCGGGCGGATCGGCCACGAGCAGCCTCGCGTACGCCTCCCGCATGCGGCCGCGCGGGGTCGAACGGCCGGTCTCCCACGAGCGCACCGTCGACCGGCTGACGCCGAGCCGCGTGGCCACGTCGGTCTGGGTCAACGACCGGCCCTCGCGCAGACGGCGGCGCTCCTTGGGCGCCGGCAGCGGGGTGGCGGGGCTCTGTGTCAGGTCGGGTTCCACAGAACGCCCCTTCGTACGAAAAAGTACATAACTGCATATTGAGCGACACATCCATGGTTCGCCTGTTACGACGAGAAAGCGCGTGTCGTTGGGAGCATGAGAGCTGTGACCCAAATCACCGACCGCAGGCTCTCGTTGTCGCACCTGCTCACCCGGATGCGCGACCGTTCCCCCGGACTGGCCGCGAGTCTCCTGGGCGGCGTCCTCGCCGCGGGGCTCGGGCTCGCCGCGTTCGCCCTCCTCGTCATCGTGCTGTGGATCAGCTCGCCCTTCCCGGACAGCGGGCCGGACGGGGCGCTGCACGTCGCCGCCGGGCTCTGGCTGCTCGCGCACGGTGTGGAGCTGATCCGCACCGACACGCTCTCCGGCCTGCCGATGCCGGTGGGGGTGACACCGCTGCTCCTGCTCGCCCTCCCGGTGTGGCTGCTGCACCGGGCCGCACGCGAGGCGGCCGACGTCACGTCGGAGTCGTCGCCGCACACGGCGTGGGCCGGGGTCGTGGCCGGCTATCTGTCCGTCGGCTGGGCCGTCGCGGCGTACGCCGCGGGCGGGACGCTGCGTCCCGCCTGGGCCTGGGCGGCGATCTGCCTGCCGCTCCTCGCGGTGATCGCCGCGGGAACGGGGGTCTGGACGGCATACGGGCGGCCGTGGGGGCCGGGCCCGTTCCGGGGACGGCGGGCCGCGCGGGTGCATCCGCGGACAGGGGGGCGCCCGGTATCGGCCGTACGCCGTCTCGTCGCCGCCGACGACCGGGTGCTCGGCGGTGCGGCGCGGGCCGCCGCGGCCGGGATCGCGGTCCTCGTCGCGGGCGGGGCCCTGCTCGTGACGGCGTCGCTCGTGTGGCACGGGGACACGGCCCACGCATCGTTCATGCGGCTCACCGGGGGGTGGTCGGGCCGGTTCGCCGTCCTGCTGCTGTGCCTGGTCCTGGCGCCGAACGCGGCCGTGTGGGGGGCGGCTTACGGGCTCGGTCCCGGAGTCGTCCTGAGCGCGGGTCATGTCGCCGGTCCGCTGACCGCGGCCGTCCCGGGGGCGCACGCGCCGGCCGAACTGCTCCCCGCGTTTCCGCTGCTCGCGGCATTGCCGCAGGCGGGGTCCGGGGCGCCGTCGCCCTGGCCGAGCGCGCTGGTGCCGCTGGCCGCCGGGGTGACCGTGGCGTGGTTCGCGGTGAAGGCGGGGGCCGCGCGGGGAACCCCGGGCCGGGAGGAACCCTGGCCGCTCGGGCGGACGGTGGCCGCCGTCTCGATCGCCGCCGGATGGTGCGGAGTCGCGCTCGGTGTGCTCGCCGGGCTGGCCGGGGGGCCGCTCGGGGTCCGCGCCCTGGCCCATTTCGGGCCGGTGTGGTGGCAGGTGGGGCCCGCGACGGCGGTGTGGACGGCGGTCGTCGGGATTCCCGTCGCGGTGGCGGCCGAATGGCGGGACCGGGGGCGGGCGGCCGCCGGGGGCGCGCGTGTCCGCCGGGACGCGCGCGAGACCGGGCGGGCTTCGTGGTGGCGGCCGCGGCTGCGTGCTTGGCTGCCGGCGCGCGGGGGCGCCTCCGCGATGCCGGTGCCGACGCCGGTTCCGCACCAGGGGTTGGCGTCCATGTCCGGGCCGGCCGACCCCACGGCGCCGGCGGCGGCCGTCGAGAGCTTCGACCCGTACGAGGCGTACGACCCGTACGAGTCCTACGACCCCTTCGAGCCGTACGACCCGCTGCCGGGGGAGCCCACGGGGAGCGGCCGGCACCGGGAGGCGTCGAGGGAGACCCGATGGGAGGCACTGAAGAAGGCGGGCGGGCCTCCGGAGCCGGAGGACCCTGGCGGCCCGGAACACCCGGAGGACCCGGAGAGTCCCGAAGGCCGCGGGGGATCGGCGGACGACGGGAATCGGCGAGGTCCGGAACACCCGATCGGACCGGGGTACGGGGACCTGTCCGACAGCCCGGAGGGGCAGGGGCCCCGAACCGGCGGCGGGCCCCAGGACCCCGCCCCGGACACCCCGGGGAGCAGTGGCTCGCCCCGCTGACCAGGACGGCCCGCCGACCGGGGACGGCCCGCTGCCCGGCGCCGGGCAGCAGGGTCGCCGTCGTCAGTCGTGGGTGCCCAGGATGCCGCGCAGGTCCTTCGGGAGGAGGTCGTTGCAGGACTTCTTCGCGGCGGTCGTCAGGGCGTCGTTCGTGCAGGAGTAGTAGTCGCTGTAGACGAGGTGGGCGGTGAAGACCCCGGCGACCAGCACGATGGCCAGCGACGCGGTGACGATGCCGCTCACCGCGGCGGTCATCTGCGGGCGGGCGTTCGGATCGGGGGCCGGGGCGTCGGGGTCCGGCGTACGCGACCTGGACCGCAGCGCGCTGACGCCCCAGTACAGGGCGAGCGCGCCGAGCAGCAGCGCCACGTACGGCCAGCCGAAGAGGACGAAGAAGAACGCCCACATGCCGGAGAGCAGGGCGTAACGGGCGCGGCGCTGGGCCGGGTCCGTGGGGTCCCAGCGCATGCCGCCGCCGGGCGGCGTCCCGCCGGGACCGCCTTCGGGGCCGCCCTGTCCCTGCGGCGCGCCCGGCCGGTCGCCGAAGCCGCCGCCGCTGGAAGGGCCGGGCTGCCGGTCGCTCCACTGGCTGCCCCAGGGCGAGTGCCCGGAGTCCTGCTGTCCGTCCCCGTCGTTCCCGCCGGAGCCCTGTCCGTGCCGGCGCGGCTGCCAGGGCCGGTCGGGTGTCCCCTCCGGCGGTGGCGCGAACGGGTTGTCCTCCTGGCCGGAGGCCTGGCCGGACGGGGGAGTGCCGGGCGCGTCGGGTTCGCGCTCGCCCGAGGGGCCGCCGCTTCCGCCCGCAGAGCCGCCGCCGTTCCCGTCCGCGGAGCCGGGCCCGCCGGTGGGGCCGTCCTCGCCCGGCTTCGGCGGGGTGGACGAAGAGTGCCGCTCGCGCAGCAGGAGCGGAGGGAGTCGGAGACTGCGGTCCGGCATCAGGTGAGCGTCTTCCCCTTGGTGGTTCTGGCAGGTGGTGGGTCCACACATCGTCGCGCTCGCGACATGCGCCCCGGGCCGGTCCTCCCGGGCTGACGCCTCGGGCCGGTCCGCCCCGGACCCACGCCCCGAGCTTCGCACTCCGGACTCGCGCCCCGAGTTTCGTGCGCCCGGACGCGCGTTCCGGATGTCTCCGGAACCCGTGCCGCGGGTGGTGCCGGGGTCGCGCCCCGGACGTCCGTTCTCGTCCCAGGTCAACGTCCCGCGCACCCGGGGCGTTCCCCGTGCCGGAGGCGTTCCCGGGTTGATCCTCCCCAGACGCTACCTTCCGGCCTCGCCCCCGTCCCGTGGGGGCCGCCCGGTGTGCCGGTATCGTTGCTGACGGTCGGCCGCTTCGTAGACTTCCCCGTATCCCGGGGCGTGAAGTATTCGTACGACCGTACAAACGCTCCCCCGAGAAAGGGCCCCCTCGTGGCCAAGACCAAGCGCCTCGTCGTGCTGGTCTCCGGATCAGGTACGAATCTGCAGGCACTGCTCGACGCCGTCGCGGAGGCGGGCGCGGCGGCCTACGGGGCCGAGATCGTGGCCGTCGGTGCCGACCGGGACGGCATCGAGGGGCTCGCTCGGGCCGAGCGAGCCGGGCTCCCGACCTTCGTGTGCAAGGTCAAGGACCACGGCAGCCGGGACGCCTGGGACCTGGCGCTCGCCGAGGCGACCGCCGCGTACGAGCCCGATCTCGTCGTGTCCGCCGGGTTCATGAAGATCGTGGGGAAGGAATTCCTCGCCCGCTTCGGCGGACGGTTCGTCAACACGCACCCCGCGCTGCTGCCCAGTTTTCCCGGCGCCCACGGCGTCCGTGACGCGCTCGCGTACGGAGCCCGGGTCACCGGCTGCACCGTCCACTTCGTCGACGACGGCGTCGACACCGGACCGATCATCGCCCAGGGCGTGGTCGAGGTCCGCAACGAGGACGACGAGAGCGCTCTGCACGAGCGCATCAAGGAAGTCGAGCGAAGGCTGCTCGTCGATGTCGTGGGGCGGCTCGCCCGCAACGGCTATCGCATTGAGGGACGAAAGGTAGTTATCCAGTGACCGCCGACAGCACAGTCACGGCCGAGAGCACCGAGGGCACCAAGCGGGTCATCCGGCGCGCGCTCGTCAGCGTGTACGACAAGACCGGCCTTGAGGAGCTGGCCCGTGGGCTGCACGCCGCCGGCGTCGAGCTCGTCTCCACCGGGTCCACCGCCGCGAAGATCGCCGCGGCCGGTGTGCCCGTCACCAAGGTGGAGGAGCTGACCGGCTTCCCCGAGTGCCTGGACGGCCGGGTCAAGACCCTGCACCCCAAGGTCCACGCCGGGATCCTCGCCGACCTGCGTCTCGAGAGCCACCGGCAGCAGCTCGCCGAGCTCGGTGTCGAGCCGTTCGACCTCGTCGTCGTCAACCTCTACCCGTTCCGGGAGACCGTCGCGTCCGGGGCGACCCCCGACGAGTGCGTCGAGCAGATCGACATCGGCGGGCCCTCGATGGTCCGCGCGGCCGCCAAGAACCACCCCTCGGTCGCCGTCGTCACCAGCCCCGGCCGTTACGGCGACGTCCTCACCGCTGTCGGGAGCGGTGGCTTCGACCTGCGCACCCGCAAGCGGCTCGCCGCCGAGGCCTTCCAGCACACGGCCGCGTACGACGTCGCCGTCGCCTCCTGGTTCGCCTCCTCGTACGCGCCCGCCGACGACTCGCAGTTCCCCGACTTCCTGGGTGCCACCTGGGAGCGCGCGCACACCCTTCGCTACGGCGAGAACCCGCACCAGCCCGCCGCGCTCTACACCTCCGGCACGGGCGGCCTCGCCGAGGCCGAGCAGCTCCACGGCAAGGAGATGTCCTACAACAACTACACGGACACGGACGCCGCGCGCCGTGCCGCGTACGACCACGAGGACCCCTGCGTCGCGATCATCAAGCACGCCAACCCGTGCGGGATCGCCGTCGCGTCGAACGTCGCCGAGGCGCACCGCAAGGCGCACGCCTGTGACCCGCTGTCCGCGTTCGGCGGTGTGATCGCGGTCAACCGCCCGGTCACCAAGGAGATGGCCGAGCAGGTGGCGGAGATCTTCACCGAGGTCATCGTCGCGCCCGAGTACGAGGACGGCGCCCTCGAAGCCCTCGCCAAGAAGAAGAACATCCGTGTGCTGCGGGCCCACAAGGCCCCGGCCGACCCGGTCGAGATCAAGCCCGTCGACGGTGGCGCGCTCCTCCAGGTCACCGACCGGCTCCAGGCCCCCGGCGACAACCCGGCGAGCTGGACGCTGGCGACCGGTGACGCCCTGAGCGAGGGCGAGCTCGACGAGCTGGCCTTCGCGTGGCGTGCCTGCCGTGCCGTGAAGTCCAACGCGATCCTGCTCGCCAAGGACGGCGCCTCGGTCGGCGTCGGCATGGGCCAGGTCAACCGTGTCGACTCCGCGAAGCTCGCCGTCGAGCGGGCCGGCGCCGAGCGTGCCCGCGGCTCCTACGCCGCCTCGGACGCGTTCTTCCCGTTCCCCGACGGCCTGGAGATCCTCGCCGACGCGGGCGTCAAGGCCGTGGTCCAGCCCGGCGGCTCCGTCCGCGACGAGCTGGTCGTGGAGGCCGCGAAGAAGGCGGGCATCACGATGTACTTCACCGGGACGCGGCACTTCTTCCACTGATCCCGTCGATCCCGTGGAAAACGCGAGGGCCGTGTCCCCCCGGTCAGGGGTGGGACACGGCCCTCGGTGCGTACCGGACCTTCGGCGCTCGGTGCGTACCGGGCCTTCAGTAGCGGGGGCGGTTGAACCACGCGACGCCGGACGGCGCGATCATCGCCGCCGCCATCACGCCGCCGAAGCCGATCCACAGCAGCGCCCAGACCAGCGCGGCGGAGGAGTTGGCGTCCGCCGCGGAGATCAGGACGAGGACGCCGAACAGGGAGCCCAGGATTCCGTACACCATGGTGGTGATCCGGATGCCCTGGCCGCCTCTGGTGAACTTGACCCCCAGCGTGATCGAAAGACCCGCGAGGGCGAGGAAGAGCAGCGCGATCACGAGGATGATGCCGGCGGAGTCGTGGCCGAGGTCGGACAGGCCGTTGTTGCCGAAGGTGTCCTCGCCCGCGTTGGACGCGTCGTTGATCGTCGCGGCGCCGAAGATGGCGAAGATGCCGATCAGGATCTGGACGGCCGCCACGATGTAGAGCAGCACACGGGCGGTCGTCATCAGGCCCGGCATGGTCTGCGGCATCATGTTGCCGCCCGGGTAGCCGGGGTACGCGGGCTGCTGCGGGTAGCCGTAGCCCTGCGGGGGGACGCTCGGCGGGGCCTGCGGGTAGCCGTAACCGGGGGCACCCGGCGGGGCGGCGGGAGGCTGCTGCGGCGGCGGGCCGTAGGGGTTGTTCGGGTCGCCGAAACTCATGGCGGGTTTCCTCCGTTGCCTCTTGCGGGGACTACGCGCGGCACGGTTCGGAGGAATTTCTACAGAGCGGTCCGTCCCCCCGGTACTGCCCGCGACACTGTGTGTGCTCATCGTTCTTTAGCAGACTCTTACTTGTCCAGCGAACTTCCCTATGTGTTGTGCAAGTGCAACATCGGCGATCATGGTCGGATACGGGTGAATCAGGCGCTCTGCGGCTGTCGCACGGAGGCCCGCAAGGCCGGGGGAAGGCCGTTGTGGGGGTCGGTGCGGCCCCGGATTGGGATCTGGACCGCGTCATCCGGGAGGATGGGGGCCATGACCGCCCAGATTCTCGATGGCAAGGCCACCGCAGCCGCGATCAAGTCCGACCTGACCGTCCGCGTGGCGGCCCTGAAGGAGAAGGGCGTCATGCCCGGCCTCGGGACGGTCCTGGTCGGGGACGACCCCGGAAGCCAGAAGTACGTCGCCGGCAAGCACCGCGACTGCGCCCAGGTCGGCATCGCCTCCATCCAGCGCGAACTGCCCGCGACCGCCACGCAGGAAGAGATCGAGGCGGTGGTCCGCGAGCTGAACGAGGACCCTGCCTGCACCGGCTACATCGTCCAGCTGCCGCTCCCCAAGGGCATCGACGAGAACCGCATCCTGGAACTGATGGACCCGGACAAGGACGCGGACGGCCTGCACCCGATGAACCTCGGGCGTCTCGTCCTCAACGAGCCCGCCCCGCTGCCCTGCACCCCCAACGGCGTCCTCACGCTCCTGCGCCGCTACGGCGTGGAGATCAAGGGTGCCGAGGTCGTGGTCGTCGGCCGCGGTGTGACCATCGGCCGTCCGATGCCGCTGCTGCTGACGCGGCGCAGCGAGAACGCCACGGTCACCCAGTGCCACACCGGCACCCGTGACCTCTCCGCGCACCTCAAGCGCGCCGACATCATCGTCGCCGCCGCCGGCTCCGCCCACCTCGTCCGGGCCGAGGACGTGAAGCCGGGCGCCGCCGTCCTCGACGTCGGTGTCTCGCGCAGCGCCGAGGGCAAGATCGTCGGAGACGTCCACCCGGACGTCGCCGAGGTCGCCGCCTGGATCTCCCCGAACCCGGGCGGTGTCGGCCCGATGACGCGGGCCCAGCTCCTCGTCAACGTGGTGGAAGCGGCGGAGCGCAGTGTCGGCTGACGGCAACACCCACGAGTCCGGGGCCGGCGCGGGGCGTGCCGGCCGGGGTGTCGCTGCCGGTGTGCGATCCGGGGCTGAGAAGGAGACCGAGATCGAGGCTGTGTCGAAGACCGAGACCGAGACCGGGGCGGAGGCCGAGGTTCGGGTTGAGGCCGGGGCTGTGGCTGAGGGCGGGGCTGGGGCTGTGTCCGGGGCTGAGGTCTCGGGTGGGGCTGCGGATGAGGGTGAGCTTTCGGGCGACGGTGAGGAAGTGACCGTTCGGGACGCCATCAGTGCTCCCGATGCCCAGGGCGAGCCGCGGCGCACCACGCGGCGCTTCCCGCTGTTCACCCGCGACACGGCTCGGCCCGAGGGCGGTGGCCGGGCCGCGCCCGGAGACGCCCCGGCGCCCGCGCGTCAGTGGCCCATCCTCACCGTGCTGTCCGCCGTCGCGCTCGGCCTGCTGCTCACCGCGCTCGACGTGTTCCGCGTCGGCACGATCCTGATCGGCGCCGCGCTGCTCGCGGGGGCCGTGATGCGCTGGATGCTGCCCAGCGTCGGCATGCTCGCCGTCCGCTCCCGCTTCACGGACATGGTCACCTACAGCGTCCTGGGCGTCGCCATCGTGGTGCTCGCGCTGATGGCCCAGCCCCACCCGGTGCTGGAGATCCCGTTCCTCGACGACACCTTGCACTTCACGGTCCGCTGAACCGAGGCCGGCCCGCACGCGCTTGCCGGCCCGCCCCCGCGTACCGGTGGCCCGCCCTCTCCCTCGGGGAGGGCGGGCTCTGTCGTTCCCGGGAATGACGACGGCCCGTCCTCTCCCCCGAGTCAAGGACGGGCCGCGCTCGGGCGGTTGTTCCGCCCGGGGTCAACCCTTGTGCACGGGAACGCGCTGTTCAACAGCTCTCAGCCCCCTGTGGCACGGAAGTGACCATTCCGGCACGGTGTGCGGGTCGTATGACGGCATTCGTTCAACTCCGGTCGGCGGGTGGCGGTCGACGGGTGGAACACTGGTCCCACCGGGGGAAGTTGGGGGAAAGAATGCCTCGCTGGAAGGCTTTGCCGGACGAACTCGATCCGCGGGTCGCCGAGTTCGTCGGACAGCTTCGGCTGCTCGTCGACCGGAGCGGGCTGGGCATCGGGGCCGTGGCCGACCGTACGGGGTACGGCAGGGCATCCTGGGAACGCTACCTGTCCGCCGGGCTGCTCGCGCCCAAGGGAGCGGTTGTCGCGCTGGCCGAGGTGACCGGGGCCAATCCCGTGCATCTGGTGACGATGTGGGAGCTGGCCGAGCGGGTCTGGAGCCGGTCGGAGATGTTCGGGCCGGAGCCTCCCGAGGATGCGCGGCCCGTTGGTGCCGGTGCCGGTGCCGGTGCCGGTGCCGGTGCCGGTGTCGGCTCGGGGGAGGGGGCCGCGCGGCGGAAGCGGAGGCCGGTGCTGCTTCTCGCCGGTGTCGTGGGCGTCCTGGTCGTTGTCGCGGGCGCTGTCCAGCTCACCCGGGGCGGGGGCGAGCAGGACGTGGCCGGTACGCCGAGGACGCCGGTGGTCTCCGCGAGTCCCCGGCTCGATCTGCCGCCTGGGGTCTCCTGCAGTGGGGCCTCCTGTGCCGGGAAGGACCCCGAGAGCATGGGCTGCGGCGGGCGGTTCGCCACGACGGCGACCAGTGTGACGGTGGGGGGCGCGCTGGTGGAGGTGCGGTACAGCGAGACGTGCGGGGCGGCTTGGGCTCGGGTCACGTCGGCAGGGGTGGGGGACCGGGTCGAGGTGTCGGCGGGGGCCGGGGCCTCGGCCTCCGCGAAGCAGACCGCTGTGGTGGGCACGGACGTGGACACGTACACGCCGATGGTCGCCGTGAAGGACGCCGGTGATGTGAGGGCTTGCGTGACGCTGAGGTCGGGGCAGGCGGGGTGTACCGGCTAGCGGCCGGTGGGTGGGTCGGGGCCGTGCCGGTGCATCAGCCCGTCGCCGTTGGGTGAGGGGTGGGCGTCGGTGGCGACGGGCATCGATGTACCGGCACG
>NZ_JBSFZS010000063.1:0-46654 GCF_053600395.1 Streptomyces sp. NPDC005070
AGGGGCGCACGGCCCTCGTCGTCGCCCACCGCCTCACCCAGGCCGCCGCCGCGGACCGGATCGTCGTCATGGAGGACGGCCGGATCGTGGAGAGCCGGCGGCGCACGTCGGCCTCGCCGAACCAGCCGCGCAGCTCGGCGGCGAGCGCCGCCGGGTCCTCCGGGGGTACGAGGATGCCGGGCACTCCGCCGTCGGGGGCGCGTCCGACGGCCTCGGGCACTCCGCCGACGTCCGTGGCGAGCACGGGGATGCCGCGGGCCAGGGCCTCGGTGACGGCCATGCCGTACGTCTCGGCGTACGAGGTGAGGACCATGAGGTCGGCCGCCGCGTAGCTGGCGTCGAGCTCGGCGCCGGCCTGGGGTCCGGCGAGGTGCAGCCGGTCGCCGAGGCCGTGCTGGGCGATCAGGGCGCGCAGATGGTCGACGTAGGCGGGGTCCTGGGTGAGCCCGCCTACGCAGACGCAGCTCCAGGGCAGGTCGGTGACGGTGGCGAGGGCTTCGACGAGCCGGTGCTGGCCCTTGCGCGGGGTCACCGCGGCGACGCACAGCAGCCGCGAGACACCGTCGGTGCCGGAGGCCACCGGCGCGATGTCGGCGCCGGGCGCGGCGGCGTGGACCCGGTCGGGGGCGAGGCCGTGGTGGGCGACGAGCCGGCGGACGGCCCATTCGCTGGTGGCCACCACGGCCGACACGGCCCGCAGGGTCGTCCGTTCCAGGGCGTCCAGCTCGGCGGCCACGGCGGGGTCGAGCCCCGTCTCGTCGCCGAGCGGCAGGTGGACGAGGACGACGAGACGCAGCCGGTCGGCCTCGGGGGCGACGATCTCGGGGACTCCGCAGGCGACGATCCCGTCGAGGAGGACGACCGTACCGTCGGGCAGGTCGGCCAGGGTCCGGGCGAGCTCCGTACGGGCCGCCGCGGTGGGGCGGGGCCACTCGCCCGCGACGATGTGCCGCTGGACGTGCCAGCCGAAGCCGGGCAGGTCGAGGCAGAGGCGGCGGTCGTAGGCGTTGCCGCCGCTCGGCGTGGCCGGGTCGTCGACGCCGCCCGGCATGACGAAGTGCACGGTGCGCAGGGACATGGGGATGATCTCGGCGTTCTTGAGAGCCGCGTTCTGCACGGGCACGTAGTTCAGCGCACCGGGTCCGGCGGCCTGTGCGGCACGGCCGGACACCGGGGACGCCTTGTCGAGGGTCACGTCGGTCACAGGTCACGCTCGTAACTCGCCCAGGCGATGTGCGATTCGTGGAGGGTGACGGTGATGCCGGTGAGGCCCTGGGCGCCCGCGCCCAGGGCTCCGGCGCGCACGCGGTCGGCGAGCCGGTCGGCGACGACCTTCGCCAGGAACTCGGTCGAGGTGTTGGTGTCCTTGAAGTCCGGCTCGCTGTCGAGGTTGCGGTAGTTCAACTCGCTCACGACGGCGCCGAGCTCCTGCGTGGCCAGGCCGATGTCGACGACGATGTTGTCGTCGTCCAGCTCGGGTCGACGGAAGGTGGCGTCCACCAGGAACGTCGCCCCGTGGAGACGCTGCGCGGGTCCGAAGACCTCGCCACGGAAGCTGTGGGCGATCATCAGGTGATCGCGGACGGTGATGCTGAACAACGGACGACCCTCCAGGTGCGGTGCGTCTGATCCCCTGCCGGGATCACGTCGTGTAGTACGGCTGCCCAGTTCACCTTGTTCAGCCGCACGTCGCCCTTTCTTCGGAGTCCGTGGAGGTCAGGCCGGTTCTCGTCGGCTCAAACCTGTTCGTAGGCGACCCGGTGACACAGGGCGGGTATCGATCCGGAGGCCAGTTCGCCCATCACGTCCGGGAGTTCGCCGAAGGAGCACTCGCCGGTGATCAGGGCGTCGAAGGCCGGTTCGGCGAGGAGGTCGAGGGCGAGCGCCAGCCGGTCCGCGTACGTACGGCCGGCCCGGGCGGAGGGGGAGACGGAACCCACCTGGCTGCTGCGCAGGGTCAGCCGGCGGGAATGGAAGGCCTCGCCGAGCGGCAGGGCGATCCGGCGGTCTCCGTACCAGCTCAGCTCGATGACGGTTCCCTCGTGGGCGAGCAGGCGCAGGGAGCGGTCGAGTCCGGCCTCCGTGGCGCTGGCGTGCACGACGAGGTCGCGTTCGCCCTCGGCCTCCTCGGGGAGCGCGAAGTCGACGCCGAGCGCACGGGCGACGGCACCGCGTGCCGGGTCGGCGTCGACGAGCTGGACCCGTACGCCGGGGAAGCGGGCGAGCAGCGCGGCGACCGAGCAGCCGACCATGCCGCCGCCGACCACGGCGATCCGGTCGCCGATGAGCGGGGCGGCGTCCCACAGGGCGTTCACCGCGGTCTCGACGGTGCCGGCGAGGATGGCGCGGGAGGCGGGCACCGACTCGGGTACGACGGTCACGGCGCTCACCGGGACGACGTACCGCGTCTGGTGCGGGTAGAGGCAGAAGACCGTCCGCCCGAGCAGATGCGCGGATCCTTCCTCCACTCGGCCGACACTCAGATAGCCGTATTTCACGGGTGCGGGGAAATTCCCGTCCTGGAACGGCGCGCGCATCGAGGCGTGCTGGTTCTCCGGGACTCCCCCGCGGAACACGAGGGTCTCGGTGCCCCTGCTGACTCCGGAGTAGAGCGTACGGACGAGCACCTCGCCCTCCGCGGGCTCGTTCAGGGTGACGTCACGGATCTCGCCGTGGCCCGGAGAAGCGAGCCAGAAGGCGCGAGCTGTGCGTTCCATGAGCGTCCCCCTGAACGATTCCGCAGATCTTCACGTACGGAGCAGTGACAAGTCGCGCACACGGTACGCGGCGTTGATCGAATCTGTCATTCGGCCGGAGGATCTGCGGTGGCCCTGAACAACATGTACGGCGCAAGGCTTCCTCAGCAGGAGACCACGGTGGGAGCCGGCGTGCAGCTCCTGGTGCTGGGCCTGCTGGGCACGGCGATCGGAATGGGGCCGGCGGGCTGGCTGACCGGTCTGGTGTTCGCCTTCGCCACCTGGGCGGTACTCACCCGCGCCCTCCGGCGCACACAGCCCCGCTCCTTCGGACCCGCCAACCGGGTGACGCTCGGCCGCGCGATCCTGGTCGGCGGTGTCACCGCGCTGGTCGCGGACTCCTTCGAGAGCTCGCCGCCGGTGAGCCTGCTCGTCGGTCTGACGGCGGTCGCGCTGATCCTCGACGGCGTCGACGGCAAGGTGGCCCGGCGGACCGGCACGTCCTCGGCCCTGGGCGCGCGCTTCGACATGGAGGTGGACGCGTTCCTGATCCTCGTGCTGAGCGTGTACGTCGCGATGTCGCTCGGCCCGTGGGTGCTGCTGATCGGCACGATGCGGTACGCGTTCGTCGCCGCCGCCCGGGTGCTGCCGTGGCTGAACGGCGAGCTGCCGCCCAGCATGGCGCGCAAGACGGTGGCGGCCCTGCAGGGCGTCATCCTGCTGGTCGCGGGCTCCGGACTCCTGCCCTACGAAGCGGAGGCGGCCGCCGTGCTGACCGCGCTCGCGCTGCTCGTGTGGTCGTTCGGCCGCGACATCGCATGGCTGTGGCGACAGGGCGGCCGCCGGCTCGCCGAGCAGACCTGTCAGCCCCGGACGACCGAGCGTCCGCGCGAACTGGTCACCGCGGGCCGGGCCCCCATGGGTTCCGAGGGCTGATCACCGAACCGTCCGCGCCCGAGGAAGAGTTGACACCGGACCGCACGAGTCCGAACGGGAGTCGGCACCGGACCGCACGGGTCCGAGCGAAGGTCGAGAGCCTTCCCGAAAACGGGGATCGCCCAGAAAAAGGCAAGCGCACGCACGACATTCACGATCTGTCATGGCCGGGAACGAACATCGACTGACTAGACTACGCACCCTCTCGTGCACGTGATCGCGCCACGCGCGGGCAAGGCCGTTCCCGAAGGGTTCTCGACGCTTGATAGCCATCGAAGAGGTCAGCAAGCGATACGCCGACGGCACGGTGGCCGTCGATCGCCTGTCACTCCAGATACCGGACCACTCCATCACCGTTCTCGTCGGACCTTCGGGCTGCGGCAAGACCACGACACTCCGGATGATCAACCGCATGATCGAGCCGAGCAGCGGCACGATCCGGGTCGACGGTGAGGACATCCGCAGCCGCCCGGTCAACACCCTGCGCCGCTCCATGGGTTACGTCATCCAGAACGCCGGCCTCTTCCAGCACCGGACCGTCGTCGACAACATCGCCACGGTGCCCCGGCTGCTCGGCTGGTCCAAGCAGCGGGCGCGGGAACGCGCGACGGAACTGATGGAACGGGTCGGCCTCGACCCCACCATGGCCCGCCGCTATCCGTACCAGCTCTCCGGCGGTCAGCAGCAACGGGTCGGCGTCGCCCGCGCGTTGGCGGCCGATCCGCCCATCCTGCTGATGGACGAGCCGTTCTCCGCGGTCGACCCGGTCGTACGCCGGGGGCTCCAGGAGGAGTTGCTGCGCATCCAGAGCGAACTGGGCAAGGCCATCGTCTTCGTGACCCACGACATGGACGAGGCGATCACCATCGGTGACCGCATCGCGGTCCTGCGCACCGGCGGCAAGCTGGCCCAGTTCGCGGCTCCGGACGAGATCCTCTCGGCGCCGGCCGATCCGTTCGTCGAGCAGTTCCTCGGCTCCGACCGGGGCATCCGAGGTCTGTCGTTCCTGAGCACCGACGATCTCGAACTCGACCGCTCCCGGGTCTTCCCCGTCGGATCCGACTGGCGGGAGATCGCCGCACGCGAACCCGCGGGGGCGCCCGTGCTGGTCACCGACGCCGACGGCAGGCCGCTCGGCTGGGCCGACCCCGGGAGCTGGGGCGGAGAGGTCGGGGACCTCGAACCGTACGGCCCGGCCTTCGAGGTGGGCCGCGACTCACTGCGCGTAGCCCTGGACCGGGCCGTGCTGTCGCCGACCGGCCAGGCCGTCGCGGTCGACGGTTCGGGGAAGGTCGTGGGGATCGCCGGACAGGAGACGGTCGCCGCGGCGATCCGGTCGGCCCGGCGCCGGCGGGCGGCGGACGCCTCCCAGGAGACGCCGAAGGCGAAGGCCGCGCGATGAACGGGTTCTTCGACATACCGAGCGCCATCCAGCACAGCTACGGCGGCCTGATCGCCCTCCACATGGAGGAGGCGCTCGTCCCCGTGCTGGCCGGTCTGCTGCTGGCCCTGCCGATCGGACTGCTCTGCGTCCACTTCGACTGGCTCTACACGCCGGTGCTGTGGACCTCGACGATCCTCTACGCGATCCCCTCGATCGCCTTCTTCGTCGTCCTCATCGACTACACCGGGCTGAGCCGGCTCACGGTGATGATCCCGCTGTGTCTGTACAGCCTGGTCGTACTCGTCCCGGCGGTCGTCGACGGGGTCCGTTCGGTCCCCGAGGAGACGAACGCCGCGGCCTCGGCCATGGGCATCGGCCTCGCGCGCCGCTACTTCCAGGTCCAACTGCCCATCGCCGTACCGGCGATCATGGCAGGACTGCGGGTGGCCGTCGCCTCCAGCATCAGCCTGGTGAGCGTCGGCGCGCTGATCGGCAACCAGGGCGCGTTCGGAAATCTGCTGACCTACGCGCAGTTGTACGGCCTCCCCCGGCTCGCCGGGACCGCGGTCGTCACCCTGGCCGTTCTCGCGGTCGTGATCGACGCCCTGCTGGTCCTGCTGCGGCGGGTGCTCACCCCCTGGCAGCCCCCGTCCGGCCGCGCCAGGCGCCTCGGGACCACGACCGCGGACGCCACACATGTTCCGGAGGGCGCCTCGTGAACGTACTGCACTTCATGCAGGCCTTCTTCAGCGACGGTTCGCACTGGCACGGCTACGACGGCATCCCGCAACGCGTGTGGGAGCACGTCCAGTACACGGCCGGGGCCCTCGCGATCGCGTCGGCCATCGGTCTGCCGATCGGGCTGGTCACCGGGCACACCGGGCGCGGCGGCAACACGCTGGCCTTCGTGTCCGCCGGGGCCCGGGCGCTGCCGACCTTCGGTCTCCTGGTCCTGATGTTCGTGTGGCTGGGTCTCGGCATCGTGCCGGTGATGATCCCGCTCGTGGTGCTGGCGATCCCTCCGGTCCTCATCACCACCTACGAGGCGATCCGCACCGTGGACCCCTCCCCCGTCGACGCCGCCCGCGGCATGGGCATGCCGGAGGCGCGGATCCTGTTCCAGGTCGAGGTCCCGGCGGCACTGCCGCTGATCCTCAGCGGGCTCCGCTCGGCGACGGTCCAGATCGTGTCCACGGCCACGATCGCGGCCTATGTGTCCCTCGGCGGAGTCGGCCGGTACATCCTGGACGGCCTGTACCAGCACAACTACGAGAAGGTGGCCGGCGGAGCCGCTGTCACGGCCGTCCTCGCGGTACTCGTCCTCATGCTGTTCTGGGGCGTGGACCGGGTGGCGGTCTCCCCCGGAGTGAGCAGACGCCGGACCTCGTAGCGGGACGGACACCGACACGGAGAGGGGGACAGCCCACGGGCTGTCCCCCTCTCCGGGTTTCCGGGCAGGTCGCCCTCGCCCAGGTGCTCAGGTGCTCAGGAACGCTCTCCCGGAACGTGGGCCGCCCGCTCGGCCCTGGCGAGGGCGTGTTCCAGGACGACGAGCAACGCGTCCCGCACGGAGCCACGGTCGCGTGCGTCGAACACGGTCAGCGGCACATGGTCGGCGACATCGAGGGCCCACCGTACGTCGTCCAGATCGTGTTCGACCCTGCCGTCGAAGGCGTTGACGGCCACCGCGAAGGGGATCTCGCGGTGCTCGAAGTAGTCGACGGCCGCGTAGCAGTCGTCGAGCCGCCGGGTGTCGACGATGACGAGCCCGCCGAGCGCCCCCTCGACGAGGTCGTCCCACATGAACCCGAACCGCTCCTGGCCGGGGGTGCCGAACAGGTAGAGCTTGAGCGTCGGGTCCAGGGTGACGCAGCCGAAGTCCATGGCGACGGTCGTCGTCACCTTCTCCGGGGTGTGGGTGAGGTCGTCGACACCGGCGGCGACCGAGGTGATGGACGCCTCGGTGGTCAGGGGCTCGATCTCCGAAATGGCCCCCACCGTCGTGGTCTTGCCCACGCCGAAGCCGCCCGCGATCACCATCTTCACCGGCAGGGGCGGCCGGGGACGCCCGTCGTCATCCCTCACGGATCGCGCCCCGGGAGTCGGGGACAGCTCTGAGACCATCGATCACCCTTCGCAGAACAGTGACATCGCGGTTGGAACGGGCCTGCGGCGCGTACAGGGCGAGTTGCCCGTCGGCACGCAGATCGTCGGCGAGAACCCGGACCACATTCAAGTGCATCCGGAGCTTCGCCGCGATCTCCGCGAGCGACTGCGGCTCGCGGCAGACCGTGATGATGTCGCGGTGCTGGTCGAAGACGAAGCGGTCCAGTGCCGCCAGCCCCACACGCGTGGCCACCACCTGTGTCTCGATCGGGATCGGCGGTACGAGACTGTCCCCGCCGGCGACCCGTCCCGCGGTCAGCAGGAACGGGCGGACGACCGAGGCGGGGCGTTCCCCTCCCCGTTCGGCGTCGCCGTCGGCCAATGGCTCGCCGGACGTCATCACGTCCTCCCCCTTCAACTCGGCGCGCGTCACCGGTCATGTGACGTGCCGTCGGACAGCGTCCGGCCGGTGTGGTCAACCGGCCGGTGCGACACCCACGGTTCGCTTCAGTTCCATCACCAGTTGCGGACTGAGCACCGCACCGGCCCGGTTGGCGAACAGGGTCATCTCGTAGGCGATGTTGCCGAGCTTCGCCTCCTTCGACGTGACCACTCCGAGCACCGCGCCGGCGCCGAGCGAGGACACCAGCACATGCCCTTCCTCCAGATCGATGATGACCTTGTTGAGGCTGCCGAGGCCGTAGTTGCCGGAGGCCCCCATGGCGAGGCTGGTGATGCCGGAGACGATGGCCGCGAGCCGCTCGGAGTCGGCCTGGCCTCGCAGTTGGGAGACCGCGATGAGCAGTCCGTCGGAGGAGACACCGATCACGTCGACGACCCCGGCGGTCTCGGTGGCGAATCGGTTGAGCAGCCAGTTGAAGTCGGCTGCGGCGGTCTTCACGTCCGCCGCGGGTTCCGCTGTCCGGGACTCGGGTCCGCCTGTCCACATGGTCACGTGCTCATGCCTTCCGGGAAAGAGGGTCTTCTGTTCTGGGTGTCGGTCCCGGCCTGGCCGCCGGGTCTGCCGCCCGGCCGGGTCACCACGGTCGTGTGGTCCTCGGCCGCGCTCTCGCGTTCGGCCCGCAGGACGGCGGCCTCGAACTCGTCGAGTTCGGAGCGCGCGGCGTCGGCGTCCGTCGGCTGCCAGGAGGGCGGCCTGCGGTGGGTGGGTGGTTCCGTGGGGCGGGGCAGCCTGCTCGCCGCGGTGCCGGCCGACAGGGTCGCCCCGCGCACCCGGCGGCGCAGCGGACCGGCCTCGCCGGACCGCGCCGGCCCGGTGGGTGCCGGGTCGGCTCCGCTGCCCGGTCGGGCGCCGCCGTGCGTGGTCGCGCGCTCGGCGCCGGTGTCCGTCGCTTCCGAGCGGCGGGCGTGGCCGGGGGACTCGGCGGTCCGGGACCAGGAGGGCACCCTGCGGGGCAGGCCCGCGGGTCCGGTCGGCGCCTCGATCCTCGCCTTGCGCGGCTCACCGGGTCCGGGGCGGCGCGCGGGCGGCTGCATGCGCGGGGCCCGCGCGGGGGCCGATACCTGGTCGCCGGGTACGAGGTGGACCGCGGGGACGGCGACGGTGGTGGTGACACCGCCGCCAGGGGTACGGGACAGGACGACCTCGATGCCCCAGCGCCGGGACAGTCCGCCGACCACGAACAGACCGAGCACCTCCGTCGGCGCCAGGTCGAGGCGCTCGCGCCGGATCAGCCGGGCGTTCTCCTGCTCCAGCCGCTCGGGGCTCATGCCGAGTCCGTGGTCGATGATCTCCACGAGGGCTCCGCCGCCGTGGTGACGGGGCCGCAGGACGACTTCGACGCCGCTGGTCGCCGGGGAGAACATCACGGCGTTCTCCAGGAGTTCGGCGAGCATGAGGGTCAGATCGCCGACGATGTCGGGGACGACGACGACATCGCCCTCGGCGTGCGGGGTGACGCGCTGGAAGCCCTCGATCTGGCCCAGCGCGGCGCGCACGATGTTGCTGAGCCGCATCGGTTCGGTATTGAGGCCGGTCTCGCTGATCCCGGCGAGCAGCATGAGGCTGTCGGCGTTGCGCTGCAGACGGACGGCGATGTGGTCGATGCGGTAGAGCCGGTCCAGCACCTCGGGGTCGGTCTCGCCGCGCTCCACGGAGTCGATCAGGGCGAGCTGGCGGGCCGTCAGGTTACTGACCCGGCGGCCGACGTTGCCGAACATCTCGGCGATGTTGCGCCGGCCGACGACCTGGCGTTCCAGCAGCGCGCTCGCGGTGACCTGAACCTGGTTGAAGGCTTCGGCCAGTTCACCGATCTCGTCGCGTACCGGCACGGGAACGGCTTCCAGGCGCGGCGGGCTCGCGTCGTCGGCGTCGTCGTCCGCGACCCGGGCGAGCTCGCTCTTGGCGGCAACGGCCACGTGCTGGGCGGCCGCCGTGAGGGCGCGTACGGTCCGCACCACGGATCGCCGGGTCAGCACGGAGAACGCCAGCCAGGCCGCGAAGGCCGCCAGGATGCCGGCGACCAGCCAGACCACGCGCCACCAGGCGGAGTTCGACGCGGACTGGGCGTTCCCCGCGATCCCGCCGATCAGCGACTGGACGATCTTCAGCCGGTTCTCGGCCTGCCGTTCATAGGTGGGACCGGCACGCAGCGCCTCGTCGAGCGCCGCCCGGAGCTGGGTCGCGTTCTCGGCGACGAGCGCTCCGGTGTCGACCTGGAGCGCGGCCCAGTGCTGGGTGATGACGCTCTGGTAGGGGCTGTGCTCGATCTCGGCGAGGTCGGTGCCCTGTTCCGGTCCCGCGAACCGGGTGAACCGCTCGGCCTGGTAGGTGTACTGGTCGTAGTCGCCGACGGCGCCGGTGAACTCGATGAGCGCGTTGGAGTCACGGGTGCGGGCGGCGAAGACGCTGGTCTCGAAGGAGGCGTGGGCGGTGTCGGCGCGCAGCAGGGCGTCGAGCAGATTGCCGGCGGACGCGGAGGACTCGCTGCCCGTGCGGCCGAGGCCGAGGCCGTCGATGAGCCCCTCGATCACCGATCCGTACGCGGGGTCGATGTTGTCGGCGGGGATCGGTCCCTGCTCGACGGTCTCGCGGAGGCTGTCCAGGCCTTCAAGCTCCTTCAGCGCCTGGGCCTCGCCGTCGGGCAGCCGGTCGCCGTAGGCGGAGCGGACCTCCGCGATGCGCGCGGTGACCTTGTCCTGCGCGGCCAGATAGGGGGCGGTGTCCGGGGCGTTCTTGCCCTTCCCCGAACCGGCGGCCTCGTAGCGCAGGGAGACCAGGAGGGCCTGCCGGTGCTCGGTCTGCACGGCGTCGATGAGTTTCGTCACCTGCGTGCTGTCGCGCACGAGTTGGGCGGTGTCGGCGGCGGACCTGGCCTTGCCGATTTCACCGGACACGACATAGGCGAGCATCACGGAGATGACGGCGAGCGGCACGATCACCAGAACATTGAGTTTCCGGCGGAAAGGCCAGCGGTCCAGCAGAGATGGTGTCCGGCCGGTCCCGAGAGCAGTGGACGGCTGCCCCGAGGCGGCTTTTCTGTGCGCGGGCACCCAACCTCCTTGACTTCATTCCCCGTTGGAAGCCTCGTAACAGGCCGCCTGCATGGATCACATGGTCACGAGCAGCGCGATCGGGCCGACAAGTGGAAGGGGGCCCTCGACGCGGCCAACACTAGCGGCTGCCGTCAGAGTACGGCCATGATCAACCGAAAAGTGGCACGGGAAGACGCCTGGTTCGCTCATGTTTCAGTCATGTTGCGCCTACGGGCTGAAGCTGCGTGGTCCCCATCGGTGATCTATTCGTGTCTTGACGGTAGTTGAGGCGGCTCGATTGGATCGTCAGGACCGTCACCCGAGCCCACCGGCCACCACCGCCCCGCCGATTGCCAAGTCTGGATGAACAAGTGACCATCGCCAGAAGCACTCGTACCTCCGCAACCTCCGCTGTTTCCCTGCTGGTTGTGGCCGCCGCCGCGCTGACGGGCTGCGGCTCCTCCGACGACTCCGGCAACAAGGACCCGTTGAAGGGCGACACCGCCAAGGCCGGTACGGTCGTGGTCGGTTCCAACAACTTCCCCGAGAGCATCCTGCTCGCCGACATCTACGGCGAGGCCCTCAAGGCCAAGGGAATCAAGGTCAGTTACAAGCTGAACATCGGCAGTCGCGAGACCACGTACGGACTGATCAAGAACGGCACGATCACGGTCCTTCCGGAGTACAACGGCGCGCTGCTCGCCTACCTGGACGCCAAGGCCGCGCCGGCGTCCGTCGACGAGACCAGCCAGGCGATCTCGGCCAAGCTCGACTCCAAGCTGTCCCTGCTGGAGCCGTCCGAGGCCCAGGACAAGGACGCGATCGCCCTGAACGAGGCCACGGCCAAGAAGTACAACCTCACGGACAAGTCGACCATCAGCGACCTCGCCGACCTGGCGAAGGACCTGGTCGTCGGCGGCTCGCCCGAATTCCAGACCCGGCAGCAGGGCCTGAAGGGCCTGAAGTCCGTATACGGTCTCGATTTCAAGAGCTTCAAGGCACTGGACGCGGGCGGCCCGCTCACCGTGGCGGCACTCAAGGGGAACAGCATCCAGGCCGCGGATATTTTCACGACGGACCCCGGAATCAGCAAGAACAAGTTCGTCGTGCTCCAGGACCCGAAGAATCTCTTCGGGTTCGAGAATGTAACTCCGCTGACATACAAGAGCGCTCTGCCCGCGGCCGGAGTCTCGGTCCTCAACGACGTCTCGTCGAAGCTCGACACCGAAACCCTGGTGAAGCTCAACAGCGACGTGCAGAACGGCAACAAGGACCCGCTGGACGTGGCCAAGGACTGGCTCGCCTCGGCGGGACTGAGCTGACCCCGGCGCCGGCAACCGGACGACGGATGCCTCGGGCCGGGAGGACAGCCTCCCGGCCCGGCCTGTTGACGGCGACGGTGTACCGCTGAGGAGTGAAGTCCGTCATGCTCGAGCGCACGGCCGAGGCCGCCCCGGTCACCCCCGGCGCCCCGGTCACCCCTGAGGCCCCGGTCGCCGGCAGCCCCGCCACCTACGGTCCGGCCGCCGGGAGCACCGACGCGTGGAGCGCGCCGCCCGGTGCCGTCCTCGACGGCCGGGGTCTCGACGCCGCCACGGTGGCCCGGGTCGCCGACGGGGCGCCGCCACCCTCCGTGTGTCCGGCGGCACTTGAGGCGATGGAGCACACCCGGCGGGCGGCGCACCGGCTGGCGGCCGAGGGCGCCCGTGTCTACGGACGCAGCACCGGGGTGGGAGCGCACCGGGGACTCGCCGTCGAGGAACACGACGGCGCGGGCCACGATCTGCGGCTGCTGCTGAGCCACGCGGGCGGGGTGGGCGAAGTGCTGCCCGCCCGCCAGGTCCGCGCGATGATGGTGGTACGCGCCAACCAGCTCCTGGTCGGAGGATCGGGGTTGGGCCCCGAGATCGCCTCGGCCGTCACGCGGGCGCTGCGGGCCGGCATATATCCCCGGGTACCCGAGTACGGGTCCGTGGGCACAGGCGACCTGACCGCGCTGGCCCGACTGGGCCTCGCGCTCTTCGGCCACGACGCGTGGTTGCCCGAAGGCCCGCCGCCCGAGGGGCCGTTGGCCCAGCAGCCGACGCCCGCGCCTCTTCCGCTGCACCGCGGGGACGCGCTGGCCCTGTTGAGCAGCAACGCCCTCACCCTCGGGGAGTCCGCGCTCGCCTGGCACGACCTCGGGACACCGCTGCGCGCCGCGCACCTCGTGGCCTCGCTCGCCCTCCACGCGGTCGACGGCTCCCTCGAACCGTACGCGCCGGAGGTCCACGCGGCCCCTGCGCATCCGGCGATCGCGAGGGTGGCGGGCCATGTCCGGTGGCTGCTCGGCGCGGCGACCGGACCGGGGACGGGTGTCCCGGGGCGGGCGGACAGTGGGCCGGCACGGGTGCAGGACCCCTTCGGCTTCCGTTGCTTCCCGCAGGCCCACGGCCCCGCGATGGAGGCGTGGTCCGGCCTGGAACGGGTGCTGTCCATCGATCTCAACTCCGCCACCGAGAATCCCCTCATCGGCTGGGACGACATCACGGCCGCTCCCGTCGCCCGGCATCACGGCGGCTTCTTCACCGCGCCGCTGACCCTCGCACTCGATCAGTCGGTCCTCGCCGCGCTCGGCACGGCCCGGCTCTCGGCGGCGCGGCTGTCCGCCCTCGGCCGTCCCGAACTGACCGGACTGCGCTCCTACTTGGCCGACACCTCCTCGGCCGGGTCGGGAATGATGATCCTGGAGTACAGCGCCGCCTCCGCCCTCGCCGAGATACAGGCGTGCGCCACCCCCGCCTCGCTCGGGCATGTCGTGCTGTCCCAGGGCATGGAGGAGGCCGCGACCTTCGCGACCCAGGCCGCACGCAAGGCGCTGCGGGCGGCGAAGGCGTACCGGCTGGTCCTGGCCTGCGAACTCGTGGCAGCCGTAAGAGCGTTGCGTCTGCGCGGCACTCCGCCCGCGCCCGGCACCCCGGCGGGCCGCGCCTATCTGCGCGCGGCGGCGGCGCTGGACCCGGACATGCGGGACCGCCCCCTCACCGACGACGTGACCGCGGCGGCGGCGCTGCTGGACGGGTTCGCCGAACTCACCGGCGGCGAAGGAGAGCCCGCACCGCTGGGTTAGAGTCGGCGCGGTCCCGGTCGGAGGTTCTGCCGTGGGCGGGCTGTGCGTTGGGGGATGACGGCACCATGCGGTACGAACACGTGGAACTCTCCGGGTACGAGATCCAGGAGGTCCTCGGCCGGGGCGGCTTCGCCACGGTCTACCGGGCACATCAGGTGGCGGTGGGCCGGGAGGTCGCGCTGAAGGTCGACAGCAGGGTCCTGGCCTCGGACCGCGACCGGCAGCGCTTCCTGCGCGAGGTCACGGCCGCGGGCCGGTTGTCCGGACATCCGCACGTGGTCCCGGTGTACGACGCGGGCGTCCTCGGCGACGACCGCCCGTACATGGTCATGGAGCTGTGCCCGGGAGGCTCGCTCGGCGACCGCCTGCACCGCCATGGACCACTCTCCGTCAAGGAGGCCCGGGACATCGGGCTCGGCATCGCCGACGCGCTGGCCGCGGCGCACGCCGCCGGGGTACTGCACCGCGACATCAAGCCGGGCAACATCATGGTCAACCGGTACGGCGGGGCCGCCCTCACCGACTTCGGTCTGGCCGCCATGCCGAGGCCCGGCCGGGACCTGTCGGTGACACGCGAGGCGCTGACGCCGGCGTACGCGCCGCCCGAGGCGTTCCACCTGGCCGAACCCACCACGACGGGCGACGTCTACTCGCTCGCCGCGACGCTCTACGCCCTCCTCCGGGGCCGCCCGCCGCACCACCCGGACGACGGCACCCAGCTCAGTCTCGCGGAGCTCATCGTCCGGCACACCTGGCCCTACGCCGACCTGCCGGGCGTGCCGGGCGCCCTCAACGAGGTGCTCAGACAGGCCCTGGAGACGGATCCGGCCTCGCGGACACAGGACGCGTCGGCGTTGCGGGACGCTCTGGCCGCCGTCGACGTCGACAGCGCCGCTCGCGGCCTGTTCGGACCGGCGCCCCGGACGGCCGCCACCGTTCCCGCCCACCGGGGCGCGCCTCCCGTCTCGTACGACCCGCCCGCCACCGTTCCCCCACCGCCCTCGGACCCGCACTCTCCGGGCCCGGTGGCTCCGGGCGAACGCCCCGCCGGCGGTGGAGCGGCGAGCACGGTGGCGGAGCCGACGACCCGCGGGTCCTCGCGGTGGCGTCCGGGCCTGATCGGCGTGCTGGCGGCGGTGGTCTCGGTGAGCGTGTCCGTCACCTGGGTGGTCCATGAGTACGGGTCGCCGGACGGCCACGGCTCCTCCACGGGCGGAACCCCGGCCTCCAGCAGCTCGGGCAAGGCCTCGCCGGGAGCCGACGCGGCCTTCGGCGGCGTACGGACCACGCGAAGCGACTGCGCGGCCGCCGGCGTCGAAGGGGTGGGCGGGCGCTGCGTCACGACCCCCGAGTGCTGGAGCGGCATCACCGACATCTCGGGGACGATCACCGTCAGCCGCGCCGACTGCCACGTCGCGCACGTGTGGCAGACCTTCGCCGTCGCCCCGCTGCCCAAGGACGGGATGACGTACAACGCGAGGGATCTCGTCAAGCATCCCGACGTCAAGGCGCTGTGTTCCCAGAAGGTGATGCGTGACTCCCTGACGTCCGCGAGCCGTTCCGACGGAACCCGCTGGGACGTGGACGTCCTGCCGCCGACCGCCCCGCAGTGGGCCGAGGGCCTCAGGGTGTTCCGCTGTGTCGCCGCGGCGGAAACGGACGACGGCGAGATCACCGGCAGCCACTTCGGCGCGAGCGGCTGACCTCGTACGATCCGAACGGGCCCCGCCCAGAGGGTGGTTCAGACCGCCGGGAGGTCCTTTCCGGACCGGCTCAGCAGCCACTGCCAGCGCCCGCGCTCCGTCACACAGGTCGCGGCGGCCAGCACGGTGACCGGGACCGCCACCCAGGCGGGCCAGGCGAGCCACGAGAACACCACCGCCGCGACGAGTTGCAGCAGCACCAGCAGCACGGTCGCCCAACCCGGCACCGCTACCAGGACGTTGGCCTTGTCCCCCGGCGTCGAGAAGACGGTCGGCAGACCGATGAGCAGCACCACGGAAGCCACGGCGAGCAGCCACGAACGGTCGGACAGCGCCCAAGGGGTGGCCACCCAGGCCACGATCTCCGTCGCGAAGCGAAGGACGGAGGGGATGCGGTCGTCGGGTCGCCCCGACGCGGTCGTTCCGGGCGCGGTATCGGTCACCGCGAAACGATCCCACGCCGGACTCCGTATCACCAGAGGGGCACGATCCCGCGGAAGCCCGGTCCGCGGATCACTTCGCGGCGGACGCGATGGTGCCGCCCGTGATGCCCTTCGGGTTCAGGTGGGCGATGTGGCCGCTCTCGGTGCCGGCGGAGGGGTCGATGACGCAGTCGATGAGCGCCGGGCCGCCGGAGGCCAGTGCCTCGGTGAGGGCCGCGGTGACCTCGGCGGGCGTGGTCGCGCGGTAGCCCTTGCCGCCGAACGCCTCGATCATCCGGTCGTGGCGGGCCGCGACCATCAGGGTGGTCGGCGAGGGCGCGTCGCCGCGGGGATTGACGTCGTCGCCGCGGTAGACACCGCCGTTGTTCATGACGACCGTGACGACGGGAAGCCCGTACCGGCAGATCGTCTCCAGCTCCATGCCGCTGAACCCGAAGGCGCTGTCGCCCTCCACGGCGACGACCGGGGCCCCGCCGCTCTCGACGGCGGCGGCGATCGCGTAGCCCATGCCGATGCCCATGACACCCCAGGTCCCGCTGTCGAGGCGGTGCCGCGGTACGCGCATGTCGATGACGTTGCGCGCGATGTCCAGCGCGTTCGCGCCCTCGTTGACGATGTACGTCTCCGGGCGCTCGCGCACGACGTCGCGTACGGCCTTCAGGGCGCCCATGAACTGCATGGGACGCGGATCCGCCTTCAGCCGCTCCGCCATCCTCGCGACGTTCTGCGCCGACCGCGCGCCCAGTTCCGCGCGCCAGGCGGCCGGGGCCGCGATCCGGCCCGGTTTGGCGCGCTCGGCGATCGCCTCCAGCACCGACTCGATGTCTCCGACGAGCGGGGCCGCGATGGGCTGGTTGCTGTCCATCTCCCTGGCCTCGATGTCGACGTGGATGAACCGGGCGGCGGGGTTCCACTGCGGTGCCTGGCCGTGGTTCAGCAGCCAGTTGAGGCGGGCGCCGACGAGCATCACGACGTCGGCCTTCTTCAGGGCCAGCGAACGGGCGGTGGCCGCGGACTGCGGGTGGTCGTCGGGCAGCAGGCCCTTGGCCATCGACATCGGTATGAACGGGATGCCGGTGGACTCCACGAACTCGCGGACGCGGTCGTCGGCCTGCGCGTAGGCGGCGCCCTTGCCGAGCACCAGCAGCGGCCGTTCGGCGCCCGCGAGCAGCTCGACGGCCCGGTCCACCGCCTCGGGCGCCGGGAACTGGCGCGGCGCGGGATCGACGAGCCGGCTCAACGTCCGCGCGCCCGTCTCCGCGTCCATGATGGAGCCGAGCACCGCGGCGGGGATGTCGAGATACACGCCGCCGGGGCGCCCCGAGACCGCGGTGCGCAGGGCGCGGGCGATGCCCCGGCCGATGTCCTCCACGCGGCTCACCCGGTAGGCGGCCTTGCAGAACGGCTGCGCGGCGGCGAGCTGGTCCATCTCCTCGTAGTCGCCCTGCCTGAGGTCGACCAGGTGCCGTTCGCTGGAGCCGGAGATCTGCACCATGGGGAAGCAGTTGGTGGTGGCGTTGGCCAGCGCGACCAGACCGTTGAGGAATCCCGGCGCGGACACGGTCAGACAGATGCCGGGCTTCCTGGTGAGAAAGCCGGCGGCCGCCGCGGCGTGACCGGCGTTGCTCTCGTGGCGGAACCCGATGTAGCGGATGCCCCGCGCCTGCGCGAGGCGGGCCAGGTCGGTGATCGGGATGCCGACGACCCCGTAGATCGTGTCGACGTCGTTCATCTGCAGCGCGTCGACGACCAGGTGATACCCGTCGGTGAGCTCGGTCCGCGCTTCGGCGTTCGGCGCGGTCTCCGGTGTCGAGGGAGCGGTCATGGTCCGAGGTCCTCCTTGGGCTGGTCCTGCCGGTTTCCGGTCCTGCGGTTTCCGGTTCTGACGGTGCTGGTCCTGCCGGTGGCTCGCTCAGCGCAGGAGCCGCACCGCCGCGATCACCAGCGGATGCAGTCCGTCGGGTCCGGCGTCGGCGTACGCGAGGAGCCGGGAGCGCATGCGGGGGTCCCAGAGGCGGCCGATGTGCCCCGCGACGGCCTCGGCGGCCGACTCCTCCGGCAGGTGCCCGAGGTTCACGGCGATGTCGTTGGCCATGCGGTGCTCCGGTGGCACGGTCGCCGTCATCTCAGTCCACCACCGTGAGGACGTCGTCGGCGGCCCGTTCCGGTGTCCTCGCGGCGTGCCCGAGCGGATGGGCGAGCCCGACCTGTACGGCGGTCACCTTGTACTCGGGGCAGTTGGTCGCCCAGTCCGAGTTCTCGGTGGTCACCACGTTGGCGCCGGTCACGGGGTGGTGGAACGTGGTGTAGACGACGCCGGCCGGCATCCGGTCGGAGATCTCCGCCCGCAGGGTGGTGCGCCCGACGCGGCTGGCCAGCGTCACCAGCGCGCCGTCGGTGATGCCGCGGACCTCGGCGTCGTGCGGGTGCAGCTCCAGGATGTCCTCGGGATGCCAGGCGACGTTGCCCGTTCGCCGGGTCTGCGCGCCGACGTTGTACTGGCTGAGGATGCGCCCGGTGGTGAGCACCAGCGGGAAGCGCCGGGTGCTGCGCTCGTTGGTCGGCACATAGGCGGTGACGACGAACCGGCCCTTGCCGCGCACGAATTCGTCGACGTGCATGACCGGCGTCCCCTCGGGAGCGGAGGCGTTGCACGGCCACTGCACGCTGCCCAGTCTGTCGAGCAGGCCGAAGGACACTCCGGTGAACGTCGGGGTGACGGCGGCGATCTCGTCCATGATCCGGCCGGGATGGTCGTACGTCATCGGGTAGCCCATGGCGGTGGCGATCTCGCACACGATCTGCCACTCGTGCCTGTCGGTCCTCGGCTTCATCACGGCACGCACCCGGTTGATCCGGCGTTCGGCGTTGGTGAAGGTGCCGTCCTTCTCCAGGAAGGACGCGCCGGGCAGGAAGACGTGGGCGAATTTGGCCGTCTCGTTGAGGAACAGGTCCTGCACGACGACGAGTTCCATGGCTTCGAGCGCGGCGGTGACGTGCTGGAGGTTGGGGTCGGACTGCGCGATGTCCTCGCCGTGCACGAACAGGCCGCGGAACGTACCGTCGATCGCCGCGTCGAACATGTTGGGGATGCGCAGTCCGGGTTCGGCGAGGAGGGTGCCGCCCCACAGGTTCTCGAACACCTCGCGGACGGCGTCGTCGGACACATGGCGGTAGCCGGGCAGTTCGTGCGGGAAGGAGCCCATGTCGCAGGAGCCCTGGACGTTGTTCTGCCCGCGCAGAGGGTTGACCCCGACGCCGTCGCGGCCGATGTTGCCGCACGCCATCGCGAGGTTGGCCATTCCCATGACCATGGTGGAGCCCTGGCTGTGCTCGGTGACGCCGAGGCCGTAGTAGATGGCGCCGTTGGGTGCCGTCGCGTACAGCCGTGCGGCGGCGCGCAGTTGGCCGGCGGGGACACCGCTGATCTCCTCGGTGGCCTCCGGGCTGTTCTCGGGCAGGGCGACGAACTCGGCCCACGCGTCGAAGCCTTCGCACCGGGTGTCCACGAAGGACCGGTCGACCAGGCCCTCGGTGACGACCACATGGGCCATGGCGTTGACCACGGCGACATTGGTGCTGGGCCGGAGCTGGAGGTGGTGCGCGGCCTCGATGTGCGGGGAGCGCACCAGGTCGATGCGGCGGGGGTCGACGACGATCAGCTCCGCGCCCTCGCGCAGTCGTCGCTTCATCCGCGAGGCGAACACCGGGTGTCCGTCGGTGGGGTTGGCCCCGATCACCATGATGACGTCGGCCTCCGCCACGGAGCGGAAGTCCTGGGTGCCGGCCGACTCGCCGAAGGTCTGCTTGAGTCCGTATCCGGTCGGGGAGTGACAGACGCGGGCGCAGGTGTCCACGTTGTTGTTGCCGAACGCTGCGCGCACCATCTTCTGGACGACGTACACCTCCTCGTTGGTGCACCGCGACGAGGAGATCGCGCCGATCGATCCCTGACCGTGCCGGCGCTGGATGTCCCGCATCCGCCGGGCGACCGTGCCGATGGCCTCGTCCCAGCCGACCTCGCGCCAGGGGTCGGTGATGCTGTCGCGCACCATGGGCCTCAGGACCCGGTCGGGGTGGCTCGCGTAGCCGAAGGCGAAGCGGCCCTTCACACAGGAGTGGCCCTCGTTGGCTCCGCCGTTCTTGTACGGCACCATGCGGACGAGTTCGTCGCCGCGCAGTTCGGCCTTGAAGGAGCAGCCGACACCGCAGTAGGCGCACGTGGTGACCACCGACCGTGTCGGCATGCCGAGTTCGACCACCGACTTCTCCTGGAGCGTGGAGGTCGGGCAGGCCTGGACGCAGGCGCCGCAGGAGACGCACTCGGAGTCCATGAACGTCTCCGCGGCGCCGGGCGAGACCTTGGAGTCGAAGCCGCGTCCCTCGATGGTGAGCGCGAAGGTGCCCTGGACCTCGCCGCAGGCGCGCACGCAGCGGGAGCAGGCGATGCACTTGGCCGGGTCGAAGTCGAAGTACGGGTTGGAGGTGTCCTTCCCGGCGTCGAGGTGGTTCTCGCCCT
Source organism: Streptomyces sp. NPDC005070 (assembly GCF_053600395.1). NCBI lineage: Bacteria > Bacillati > Actinomycetota > Actinomycetes > Kitasatosporales > Streptomycetaceae > Streptomyces > Streptomyces sp. NPDC005070. The sequence goes on from NZ_JBSFZS010000063.1 coordinate 20,392, forward strand.
CGTAGCCGTACCGCACCTGGCGCAGGCCCACCACGCCCGCCATGTCCTGGAGTTCGCAGTCGCCGTTGGCGGGGCAGGTGAGACAGTCGAGCGGATGGTCGGAGATGTACAGCTCCATGACGCCCTGGCGGAGCTTCTCCACCTTCGATGTCTGGGTCCTCACCGTCATCCCGTCCGCCACCGGCGTGGTGCAGGAGGCCGGGGTGCCCCGCCGGCCGTCGATCTCCACCACGCACAACCGGCAGGAGCCGAACGCCTCCAGGCTGTCGGTGGCGCACAGTCTGGGTATGTCGACACCGGCGAGCGCGGCGGCGCGCATCACCGAGGTGCCCTCGGGAACGGTCACCGCCAGCCCGTCGACCTCCACCGATACGGTGGCCGCCCCGGGCCGTTCCGGGGTTCCGAAGTCGGGTTCCTTGAGCAGTGTCATGAGGTGCCCTCCCGCCGCGCGCCGCTGTGCCGCCGGGAGTCGGGCTCCCGGCCGGTCCCGCGGGCGAGGAAGTCGTCGGGGAAGTGGGTGAGGGCGCTGCGTACGGGCATCGGGGTGAGCCCGCCCATCGCGCACAGCGAACCGTCGGTCATCAGGTCGCACAGGTCTTCCAGGAGCGCCAGGTTCTCGTCCGGGTCCCGGCCGGCCACGATCTTGTCGATGACCTCGACGCCGCGCACCGAACCGACCCTGCACGGCGTGCACTTGCCGCAGGACTCGGCAGCGCAGAACTCCATCGCGAAGCGGGCCTGGGCGGCCATGTCGACGGTGTCGTCGAAGACGACGACGCCCCCGTGGCCGACCAGCGCGCCGGCCTCCGCGAAGGCCTCGTAGTCCATCGGCAGGTCGAACATCGACGGGGGCAGATAGGCGCCGAGCGGTCCGCCGACCTGCACCGTGCGCACCGGGCGCCCGGAGAACGTACCGCCGCCGAAGTCCTCGACGAGTTCGCGCAGGGTGACGCCGAACGCGGTCTCGACGATGCCGCCGTGCGCGATGTTGCCGCCGAGCTGGAAGACCTGGGTGCCGCGCGAGCGTTCGACACCGAGTCGCTCGTAGGCGCTCGCTCCTGCGGCGAGCACGACGGGGACGGTCGCGAGGGTGAGTACGTTGTTCACCACGGTCGGTCTGCCGAACAGGCCCTCGATCGCCGGGATCGGGGGTTTGGCCCGGACCGTGCCGCGTTTGCCCTCCAGGCTCTCCAGCATGGAGGTCTCCTCGCCGCAGATGTACGCGCCGCCGCCGACCCGGACGTGCAGGTCGAAGTCGAGTTCCGAGCCGAGGATGCCTTTGCCGAGCCAGCCGTGTTCGCGGGCGACGCCGATCGCGGCCCGCATCGTGGCCACCGCGTCCGGGTATTCCGAGCGGATGTAGAGGTAGCCCTCGCTCGCTCCGACCGCGTGCGCGGCGATGGTCATGCCCTCGATGAGCATGAACGGGTCGCCCTCCATGACCATCCGGTCGGCGAAGGTACCGCTGTCGCCCTCGTCGGCGTTGCAGCAGACGAACTTGAGGTCGTCCGCGCGGTCGAGGACGGTCTTCCATTTGACGCCGGCCGGGAAGCCCGCGCCGCCCCTGCCCCGCAGCCCGGACGCGGTGACCTCGGCGACCACGTCCGCGGGCGGACGCTCCAGCGCGGCGCGCAGTCCGGCGAGGCCGCCGTGTGCCACGTAGTCGTCCGCGGACAGCGGGTCGGTGACGCCGACCCGGGCGAAGGTGACCCTGTTCTGCCGGGCCAGCCACGGGAGTTGGTCCACGACACCCAGCCGCAGCGGATGGTCGGCACCGTCGAGCAGGCCCGCGGCGAGCAGGTCCTCGACGTCGGACGGGGCCACGGGACCGTACCCGACGCGGCCCATCGGGGTCACGACCTCGATCAGGGGCTCCAGCCAGAGCATGCCGCGTGAGCCGTTGCGTACGACGTCGAGGGGGACGCCGTCGCGCACGGCGGCCCGCCGCAGCACGTCCGCGACGTCGTCCGCGCCGACGGACCGGGCCGCCGAGTCGCGGGGGACGTAGACGGTGACCGCGGGGCACGCCGTGTCGTTGACGTCGTCGTTCACGAGGAGACCGTCCCGTCCAGGATCGAGCCCAGCCGGGCGGGTCCGACGCGTCCGTGCAGCCGCCCGTTCACCTCGACCGACGGGCCCAGGGCGCAGTTGCCGAGGCAGAAGACCTGCTCGACGGTGACGGCGCCGTCCGCGCTCGTCTCCCCGAGTACCAGTCCGGCCTCCCGCAGGTAGGTCACCAGACCGCCGGCGCCGAGCGCCTGGCAGGCCTCCGCCCGGCAGACGCGCACGGTGGTACGTCCGGCCGGTTCGCCGCGGAAGTCGTGGTAGAAGGTCACCACTCCGTGGACGTCCGCCCGGGAGAGGTTGAACTCGTCGGCGAGCACGGGAATCGCCTCCCGCGGTACACACCCCAACTCGGCCTGCACGGCGTGCAGTACGGGCAGGAGCGCGCCGCGCTGATCCCGGTGAACGGCCGCTGTCCTCCGGACCACGCTCTCGACCGTCATGTCATCCACGCTGGCCGCCATGCCATCCACGCTGGCCGTCATAGTCGCTCCGCCTTCCGTCGTGCGGGTTCCGGGCGATGCCTGCGAGACTGAGACACTACCCCATACAGACTTCTGTATACACAACTCAATCCACATCAATTTCCGTCGCCCGGGCGGGAATTGGCCGCCGCGGACGACCATCGCGGGCGCGTCACGAGCGGCCCGCACACTGTGGACCCCTGCCGGTACCCCTGCCGACCTGGGATCACCTCCCGGCGACCCACCATCTTGCATACGAAAACCTGTATGCTGACGCGGCCGTCGGCAACCCTTTCGGCGGCCACCTCTTGGCAGAGCCGTCGGCCCCGCGGGCCCGGTGGCGGAACGGGGTTCCCATGCGTGAGGCACTCACGGCCGCCGCGACCCGGCGCGTCACCCGCCCGGCGCCGCTTCGGCAGGCGGTGTACGACGCCCTGACCGAGCTGATCGTCAACGGCTCCCTCAAGCCCGGCCAGCACCTCGTCGAGGCCGAGCTCGCCGAGCATCTCGGGGTCAGCCGACAGCCCGTACGGGAGGCCCTGCAGCGGCTCCAGACCGACGGATGGGTCGATCTGCGCCCCGCGCAGGGTGCCTTCGTCCACTCCCCCACCGAGGAGGAGGCCGCCCAACTCCTCGGCGTCCGGGCGGTGCTGGAGACCTACTCGGCCCAACTCGCCGCCCAGCACGCGAAGCCCGGGGACGTCGACAAGCTCTGGGAGTTGCACCAGGAGGGCGTCGACGCCCTCGCCGCGAGCGACATCGAGCGGCTGGTCGCGGCCAACACCGCATTGCACACCTTCATCACCTCGCTCGCCGACAATGCCGTACTGGCCGAACTGATCGCGGGTGTCAGCCAGAAGGTGCGCTGGTACTACACGCCGATCGCGCGGCCCCGCGGCAAGGAAGCCTGGAACGAACACGCCCAGCTCATCAGGGCCATCGCCAAGGGCGACTCCGACCGCGCCGGCGAGGTCATGCGCAAGCACACCGAGCGCACCACCGGCTTCTACCGCAAACAGCTCGCCGCCGGGACGAACCAGGACTGACCGGAGAGGTGCTCGCGCGGGAGCGGAGCGTTCGGCTCGGGTAGCGATCCGGGAAACGCGCCTGCCGCCGCCGTCAGCTCCAGCAGCCACGGCCGCACGGCGCACAGCAGGATGTCGAGTCCTCCACCGTCCCGTCCGAGCATCACATCGGCGGGCACGAGCACCGGATCCGCATGGAGGGTGGAGGTGGCACTGCCCCTGGGTCCTCCCCCGCCGGGCCTGGCGGGGACGAACAGGTCCGAGGCCTGCGCCGGGACGACCCACAGCGTCGGACCGTCCCGCCCGGCGAGCGGCCGCGAGGACCAGAGGTAGCTGTCGGCCTCGCCCGCCGCGACCACCTGCCGCTTGCGCCCCCGCAGGGCGACCACGTCGGCGAAACGAGCGGCGCCCGAGCGGGACTTCCCGTACGAACTCTCGTATGCCGCCTCGTATGTCGCCTCGTACGGATCCTCGTCCAGCGCCAGACTGACGAGGTGCCGTCCGGCGGCGACCTCCTCCCTCACCCAGGAACCGCCGCAGGACTCGATGGCGGCGACCGCGGCGAAGTGGGACGCGAGCACGACGGCGGTCGCCGGGCAGACCCGGGCGGTCCGTGCGACCACGTCGGCGGCCTCGGGCAGCCCGAGGCCGGCGCCGCCCGACTCCCGAGGGACGGTGAGGCCGAGGAGTCCGGCGCGACCCAAAGCCGACACCGCCTCACGGGGGAACCGGCCTTCTCCGGCCGTCAGTTCGGCGGCGGGCGCGACGACTGCGGCCAGGACGGCCGAGAGAGAAGTGCGGTAGGACACGGGGTGGCCCCCTCCTCGCGAACAGCTTCCCACGGAAATTGCATAGATTGCATACAGTATGCAGCTCGCAGCCGCAGTGCACCAGAGAAGCAGGACAGCGAATCCCGGCGCCCCCGCACCAAGAGATCTGGACCCGATCCGCCCCCTCACTCCCGCGGGTCGATCTCCCTCAGCAGCCCGGTCGTGACGTCGAAGACGAAGCCGCGGACATCGTCGGTGTGCGGAAGGAACGGTGACGTCCGCACCCGCTGCAGCGACTGCCGTACGTCCTGGTCGACATCACGGAACGCCTCGACCGCCCAGGCCGGCCGCTGCCCGACCTCCATCTCCAGCTCGTGCCGGAACTCCTCGGTGATGCTCTGCAGACCACAGCCGGTGTGGTGGATGAGTATGACGCTGCGCGTCCCCAGCGCACGCTGACTGATCGTCAGGGACCGGATGGTGTCGTCGGTGACGACACCGCCCGCGTTGCGCACGGTGTGGCAGTCGCCCAGTTGGAGACCGAGCGCGGCATGCAGATCGATGCGGGCGTCCATGCAGGCCACGACGGCGACACGCTGAACCGGCCGCGCGTCCCTGCCCGGGTCCACGAACCCCGCGGCATAGGCGCGGTTGGCCGCCACGAGCCGGTCGATGACCGTCCCGTCACCCGGAAGGCGGCCGGCGGACGGGGCGGGACGACGGGATGCTGAAGTCGACATTGCGGGGCTACCTCACTCCGGTCGATGACGGGAAGACCTCTACCCCGGTTATGTATGCGATATGCGATAGCCCGCGTTCTCACCCTCACAGCCGGTTCGCCGCCGTGTCTGTACTTGCCTGTACCGTCTGTGGGCAGAGATCGTCGGCCGGACGGACGGGAGAGTGCATCGTGCGGGTGAGCGGGCGCGTACGGACGGCGGGCGCCTTCGGGCACCTGCTGCTCGTCGTCGTGCTCGCGCTCGGCGTGTTCCTGATGCACAGCCTGGGACACCCTCAGGAATCCGGTTCCACCGGAGTGAGCACCGCGTCCCACGGCACCGCGTCCCACAGCTCTGTGGACTCCACGGCAGAGGGCCCGACGCACGGTCCGGGGGCGGCCACGCCCGCCGGCATGACCGGGAAGACGAAAAGCCCCGGGCACGTCGCGTCCCCGCACGAACCGCCCATGGCGATGGACATGTCGTCCCTCTGCGTGGCCGTACTTCTGGGCGCGGGCGCCCTCTTCGCGCTCGTACGTTCGTTGTTCCCCCGCCATGCCGACCAGTTGGCCGCACTTCTGGCACGGTCACACGTCGTACCGCGCCCCCGTCCTCCGCCACGTGGCCCCGATCTCACCCGGTTGTCGGTCCTGCGGCTGTAGGCCGACGCGCCTTCGCGGACACGCAGCAGCGTGATTCCGCGATCTCGCGTCCGCCCGAACAGCCAAGAACCACACACGAGGTGATTTCGACCATGACTGCCTTCACGCGTGCCCTGCGCCGCGGGTCCGCCCGCCGCTTCACCGCCGCCGGCGTCTTCGTCGCCGGCGCCCTGCTGCTCTCCGCCTGCGGCAACGACGGCCACGACACGGCCGACACGAACCACGGAAGCGGGCACGGCCCGGCGACTCCTGCGGCGACGGCGACCGCGACCGGCGCGGCCGGTGGCCACAACGAAGCGGATGTCAAATTCGCGCAGTTGATGATTCCGCACCACCAACAGGCCGTGCAGATGGCCGAATTGGCGGGCAACCGTGCCGCCGACCCGGAGATCAGGTCCATCGCCACGACGATCGAGAAGGCCCAGGACCCCGAGATCAGGACGATGACGGGATGGCTGCGGTCCTGGGGCGAGCCGGCCGCCATGGACGACATGCCCGGCATGGCCATGGGCGACGGCATGATGTCCGACAAGGACATGGCGGAGCTCAAGACGATGAAGGGCTCGGCGTTCGACAAGATGTTCGCCCAGATGATGATCGGCCATCACAACGGCGCGATCTCCATGGCCAAGGACGAGCGCGAGAGCGGCGAGAACACCGACACGGTGAAGATGGCCGGCGCCATCGTCACGGGCCAGTCCGCCGAGGTCACGCGGCTCCGCGGCATCCTCGACCGGCTGTAGGGCGTGTCCGCAAGGTCTCGCCGGCCCGGCGACGCCTGGCACGCCCTCCTGACGGACGACGGCACGTTGCGGACACGCCCCAGGACCTGCCGTTCGGATCATGCGGCGGGACGCGGGGGCGGGACACCCATCCCGCCCCACTCGGCCCAGCCGACACGGCACCGCACCTCGGCGTGAAGCCGACACCGCGCCGCACCGCGCCTCGGTGCCACTGATCCGAACGACAGGCCTCAGCTACACCGGCTGACGGCACGGGCTCCCGGCACACACCCGGGAGCCCGTGCCACCCCGGAACTCAGCGCACCCCACGACCTACCGGGCATGGCGCACGATGGCCGTACCGGGCACGGGGCGCGACGACCGTACGAAGCCATGCGCGCGCCGCCTTTCTTCGGCGGCGAAACGGCCCTGCCCCCCGGGACGCACGGCGGTCATCGACGGTGACGTCACCCGGCTAGCGCAAACGGGCGCGTGCCGCGTGCCTCGCCATCGAGCCGGCCGCGGCCGCCGTGGTGCCCCGGCCGTGGCCGTGCTGATCACGGCCACGACCCTGTCGATCGACAGGGCGCGCGGCGTCACACCGTACGGACGGCGGCTCCAGAACGCGCGACGACGGGTTCGGGGTGATTTATGGTGACTCAAGGAGGATGCCCCGACCGGAGGTGCAATGATGCGCGCCGCGGCAGCGATCGGCTCTCTGGCTGTCAGCGTGGCGCTCATCGTCGCGACATCGGCTTGCGACGAGGGCGAGTCAAAGTCGTCGAAGGCCACGTACGGGGACTGCGAGGTCTCGGGACACTACGGAGAGTTCCACCTCTCCCCCAAGACGGCGGGCGCCCTCACGGTCAAGACGACCCTGCCCGCCCCCGGCTGGTGGAACGGCGACACGCCGGCCTCCGTCAAGAGCGGCTACGAGTACTGCATGGCCGCCAACATCGCCTACCGGTCAGGGCTCGACCGGCTGAAGGTGGAGAACGCCCCCTTCCCCGAGGTCGTGTCCGGCCGCACCACGAACTTCGACCTGGCCCTGGCGCAGATCACGATCACCCCGGAACGGAGCAAGGTCGCCGCGTTCTCCCCGCCCTACCTCGACTCGACCCTGGGAGTGCTGATCAGGGACGGCGAGAAGATCGACGAGAACAACCTCCGTGACGTGCATATCGGTGTGGCCGAGGGCACCACGGGCGAGGCGTTCGTCAAGAACCGCCTCAAGCCGACCAAGCCCGTCACCGCCTACGCCAACGACCCGGAGATGGTCACGGCGCTGGAGGAGGGCCGGATCGACGCGATCGTCCACGACACGACGATCCTGCTGGCGTACCCCCAGAAGCGGGAGGGCAGGGTGCGCATCGTGGGGCAGTACCGGACCGACCAGGGTTATGGCGCCCTGTACCCGAAGGGGTCACCGAACAAGAACGAGCTCGACCATGTGATCAAGCAGCTCATCGACGACGGGACGCTCGCCAAACTGTCGGTCGTCTATCTCGGGGCCGCTTTCGGCCAGGACCCCGACAAGATCCCGTACTTCACGGTGAAGGAAGGCTCCTGAACCGCTTCACAGGTCCGCCAGCAGGAGACTTCCCAGGTCCCCGGCGGCTCCCCCGTCGAGTGCCTGCTCAGCCCAGATGATCTTGCCTCGGTCGGTGTACCGGGTCCCCCAGCGGCGGGACATCTGCGCGACGAGGAACAGACCACGGCCCCCTTCGTCGGTGAAGGCCGCACGGCGCAGGTGCGGGGAGGTACTGGTGCCGTCGGCGACCTCGCAGATCAGACTGTCGCGATCGCGCAGCAGCCGCAGGCTGATGGGGCTCCCGCCGTACCGGATGGCGTTCGTCACCAGTTCGCTGAGGATCAGCTCGGTCGTGAAGGCGGCCTCGCCGAGCCCCCAGGCCTCCAGTCGGCGGGTGGCCTCGGCGCGGATCCGCGAGACGGCCGCGGGGTCTTCCGGCACCTCCCACTCCGCGATCTGGTCCGGGTCGAGCAGCCGGGTGCGTGCGACAAGCAGGGCGACATCGTCACTCGACCTGGTGCGCAGCATCGCGTCGAGCACCGCCTGGCAGGTGTCCTCGGGGCTGGCGCCCTCCGTGTGGGCGAGCGCGTCCTTCAGCATGCCGAGCCCGGTGTCGATGTCACGGCCGCGGGCCTCGACCAGGCCGTCGGTGTAGAGGACCAGCCGGCTGTCGGCGGCCAGCCGGAGCTCGGCCGTCTCGACCGGCAGGCCCGCCCCCACGCCCAGGGGCGGGGCGACGGGGATGTCGGGGAAGGTCACGGAGCCGTCGGGCGAGACCAGCGCCGGACCGGGATGGCCGGCCCGGGCGACGACACACCGCCCGGAGACCGGATCGTAGACCGCGTACAGACAGGTGGCACCGGTGATGGCCTCCGCTGCCGCGTCCTCGTCGATGCGGGCGATCAGATCGTCCAGGTGCCCGAGAATCTCGTCGGGAGGCAGGTCCAGGGCGGCGAAGTTGTGCACCGCCGTCCTCAGGCGCCCCATCGTCGCGGCCGCGTGCAGACCGTGTCCGACGACGTCGCCGACCACCAGGGCCACCCGGGCTCCCGGCAGCGGGATGACGTCGTACCAGTCGCCGCCCACCCCCGCCTGGGCCGGCAGGTACCGGTGACCGACGTCCAGCGCGGACAGCTCGGGGAGCACGCCGGGCAGCAGGCTGCGCTGGAGGGTGACGGCCGTGATGTGCTCGCGGGTGTAGCGGCGGGCGTTGTCGATGCACACGGCCGCCCGGGCGGCGAGTTCCTCGGCGGGGGACAGATCGTCCGGCTCGAACGGGTCCTGCTCCGAACGCCAGAACTCCACGACACCCAGCAGTTGTCCCCGCGCCTGGAGCGGCACCGAGATCATGGAGTGGATGCCGTAGGTGATGATCTTCCCCGTCCGCTCCGGGTCCTGGGCCCGCCATCCGTCGGCCGTGGCGAGGTGCTCCACGAGGACCGGCCGGCCGGTGACGATACCGATGGCCACGGGGTTGCCCGGCACGTGGTGCACGCGCGTCCCGACGGGGGAAAGCGGCGCGTCGTCCCGGATGCCCGCCGCCGCGACGCGGTGCATCTCCATGTTCGCCCCGGTCGGTTCACCACCGTGCAGCACGGGGTCCACCAGCTCGACGGTGGCGAAGTCGGCGAAGCGCGGGACGGCCACCTCGGCCAGTTCCTCGGCGGTGCGCTTCACGTCGAGGGTGGTGCCGATCCGCGTGCTGGCCTCGTAGAGCAGTCGCAGGCGCCCGCCCGCCACGTCCGCCCGGCCGGCGAGGGCGCGCAGCTCCGTGGTGTCGCGCAGGGTGGCCACGCTGCCCCCCTTCGGGCCCACCGGCCGCACGTTGACCGCGAGCAGGGTGTCCCCGGCCAGGAAGACCTGGTCGGTGACGGCCTGGCCGGATCCCAGCAGCGCGGCCAGGGCCGGGCTCAGGCCGAGTGCGGTGACCGGCCTTCCCTCGGCCTCCGGCGCCAGCGCGAGCAGCCGGCGCGCCTCGTCGTTGGCCAGTTGCAGTGTTCCGTCACCGTCCAGAATGATCACGCCTTCACGGACCGCGTGCAGCACCGCGTCGTGGTGCTCGTACATACGGGTCATCTCCACCGGCCCCAGGCCCGCGGTCTGGCGCCGCAGACGCCCGCTGACCAGTGCGGAACCACCCGCGGCGAGCAGCAGCGCCACACCGCCGGCGGTGAAGATCACCGGCAGTTGGTGCTGCACCACATTGGCCACCTTGTCCACCGTGACTCCCACGGTGATGAGGCCGACGACGGTCCCCTTCTCGTCGAAGACGGCCACCGTCGAGTCGACGGCCTTCCCCAGACTGCTGTCGAACGTGGTCTGGTGGGGCTGGCCTCCGAGCGCCTCGCCGTAGGAGGTGGAGACGTGCTTGCCGATCTGGTCCGGGTCCGGGTGGGTCCACCGGAAGCCGTACGGGCTCAGCGCCACGACGTAGTCGACGCCGGTCTTCTTGCGCACCACCTCGGCATGGGGCTGGAGTGCCGCCGTGGGGTCCTTGCTCTTCATCGCCGCCGCGGTGCCCGGGGCGTTCGCGAACGTCTCGGCCACCGCCAGTGACCGGTCGCCGGCCTCCCGGATCGCGCGGTTGCGGTCCTGGAACACGAGCACCACCACGGCCGTGGCGATGAGCAGCAGGACGACCGCCAGTTGCAGCAGGAAGACCTGACCGGCGACGCTGCGCGGAGTCAGCATCGACCGCACACGCCCGCCAACCGGTCGGCGATGGGCCTCCGGGCCGGACTCCGGCGGCCCGGCCTTCGGCGGCACACGGTCGCCCCGTCGGCTCGCTGGGACATGTCGCCCAAGTTTGCCCATTTCATCAGTATCAGTGACTGCCCCGGCGGGCGCGGCTCAGGACAGGCCGATCCCGGATTCCCGGTTCATTCGCCGAGCGGGCCGACCGGGGTCCGGCCCGCCGTTCGACGACGAATGTCCGGGGGCGGGCCGGGGCGGCCCGCCCCCGGGGAAGGTCAGCTGTTGGCGTTGAGGACGGGGTAGTAGCCACTGGCGTGGCCGGTGGCGGTGGGGTGGTACGACTCCCAGCTAGGCGAGACCACCAGGGAGTGCAGCCAGCCGTCGCTGGAGCACAGCTCATGGCCGCCGAACGTGGTGCGGACGTCTCCGAAGACGAAGCCATGGGCGGCGGCACGGCCGGCGATGACGCTGTCGATGACGTCCGACGCCTCGTCGATCTTGCTGTGCTTGGTGGCGGAGAGGCCGACGCAGAAGACATTGAGCGTATACATGTGCGGGTAGCCGAGAACGACCACCTTGGCGTTGGGCGCCTTGGCGCGGATGGCGTCGTACGTGGCGTCCAGGCGGGCGGGGAGCGTGTTCCGGGCGTAGTTCTCGGCCGTGTTCACGCGATTGACGCAGTCGGTGTCCGAGCCGGTCACGCAGGTGGTCATGACGTCCGAGAAGCCGGCGTCGTTGCCGCCGATGGTGAGAGAGACGAGGCCGGTGGAGGAGTTCAGCGGGGCGAGCTGGCTGTTGGTCACATCCGTGGTGACCGCACCCGAGCAGGACGTGTCGGCGAACGAGGACGGTGCGTGGGCGTTTTTCCACAGGTAGGGGTAGGCACTGAGGCTGCGGTGGCAGCCTCCGCTCGAACTGTCGTAGTTCCCTGCGCCGTTGCCGGCCGAGTACGAGTCACCCAGCGCGACATAGGCCGGTCCGGCGGCATGCGCCGGACCGGTCAGCACCAGGCCGAACATCATCGCGAGACCGAAGGCGACAAGGGTGGATCGCAAGTTGACGCGTCTCACAGGACCTCCCTGAGCGGGAAAGCTGGCCCTCATTTGGTACAACGGACAACCACTTTACGGAAGTGTTCATGTCAAAATTGTTTCCGTATTCAACATCACGTTTGACGCCACGGAAACACGTCGAGGAGCGGACGCACGGCACCCTGGAGGAGGAGGTGTGACGGCGGGAGAGGACGCGTGATGCGAACCGGCGACGAGATGCGACGCTCGGCGGTGGCCTGGATTCCGCCCGCGGAGCTGTGGCCGTCGATCCAGGACATCCGCCGGGACTACGATCCCCAGATCCACCGCTGGCCGCCGCACGTCAACGTGATCTTCCCCTTCGTACCCGAGTCCGACTTCGAGCGGGCCGCCCCACTGCTGGCCGCGGCGACGGCCGGGGCACCGGTCTTCACCGCCCGGCTGGACGGGGTGCGGACCTTCCGGCACAGGGCGTACTCCACCGTGTGGCTCGATCCGGCGGCGGCCGGCAAGGCACCCTGGGAGGACCTGCACCACCTGCTGCGGCAGCGGTTCCCGCTCGGCCATGGACCCGCCAAGAACTTCACCCCGCATCTGTCCCTGGGCCGCACCCGGGATCCGCGGCAAGTCGGCGCCGACTGCGCCACCCGACTCGACGCCATGACGGCGACGGTCTGGGAACTCGTCCTGCTCTCGCGCAGGGGCCACGGGCCGATGCAGCCACGGGCCACGATCGCCCTGAGCACGGGTGAGATCCGCCGGCTGCCCTCCCCCGGCCTCGACGCGCCCGGGCCGGAGGACACGGCCTGGCTCTCCGCGATCTCCGACAGGTGAGGTCACGGCGGCGGGCCGGGCGCCGGTCACACCGGATCCTCCGCCTCCGTGTCGCCGTACAGCCTGAACCGATCGGCGAGAGCGGATCGATCACGCGCCACCCCGCCGCCGAGCGGAGCCTCGGCGACGCACGCGCAACGCGGTGAGACGCGCCACAATCCACCCAATAAATCGGACTAATGCGCAAAAATGCTTCTTTGAAGCTGATTGCCCCTCTGGTAATCAGCCGGGGGATTCAACGACCAGCGGCATGGGAGAAGCGTTTGATCACCGTAAGCAAGCGACGCACCGGGCTGATGGCTACGGCCGGAGCACTCGCACTCACGGCGCTGGGCGGTACCAGCTACGCGGCCACCAACGACACCGGGACGCACTCGGAGACGCGGACACAGGCACCTCAGACGGACGCTCAAGACGTTTCCGACGCCCGAATAGGGATCACACCCGGGCAGGGAGTCCACAGCCTCGGGGTCAACGACCCCGTGAATGTCACCGTCAGCGACGGCAGACTCACCAAGGTGACCATGACCGCCGTCGCGACCGGCACCGAGGTTCGGGGCACCCTGTCCGCGGACGGCACGTCCTGGAAGGCGAACGGCCCGCTGAAGCAGGCCACCCGATATCAGGTCGCCGCGGAGGCCGTGGACGCGAAGGGCCGCTCCGCCACCGAGAACGCCACGATCTCCACCGTCTCCCCGGCCAACGACTTCCTCGGGCACCTCTCCCCCGAGAACGGCTCGACCGTCGGTGTGGGCATGCCCGTGACCTTCAACTTCGACAAGGCGATCGGCGACAAGGCCGGCATCGAGTCGAAGATCCAGGTCAGCTCCAGCAGCGGCGAGCAGGTCGTCGGCCACTGGCTCAACAACAGCCGCCTGGACTTCCGCCCCGAGCACTACTGGAAGCCCGGCTCCACCGTCACCGTCAAGATGAGCCTCGACGGCGTCGAGAAGACGGTCACGTTCAAGATCGGCCGGAGCCAGATCAGCACCGTCGACGCCAGGACGAAGCAGATGACCGTCGTGCGGGACGGCAAGACGATCAAGACCATCCCGATCTCGTCCGGCAGCGCCGAGCACCCGACGTACAACGGCCGGATGGTCATCTCCGAAAAGTACCGGAAGATCCACATGAACGGTGCGACCGTCGGCCTCACGGAGAAGGACGGCAAGCCCTCGTACGACATCAAGGCCGTACCGCACGCCATGCGCCTGACCGCCTCGGGCACGTTCATCCACGGCAACTACTGGGGCGGCGACTCGGTCTTCGGCAAGGTCAACACCAGCCACGGCTGCGTGGGCCTGAAGGACGTCAGGAACGCCGGCGACGGCAAGCAGCCCGCCGCGTGGTTCTTCGACAACTCGCTGACCGGTGACGTCGTGGTCGTCAAGAACTCCGCGGACAAGGCCACGGTGGCCCCGGACAACGGTCTCAGCGACTGGAACATGCCGTGGAGCGAGTGGGTCTCGGGCAGCGCGTCGAACTGACGCCACGTCGTTCGCGCACGCGAACCCGCACCCCTTCCGCCGGCGGCGGCCGGCACACCATCGGCCGCCGCCCGCGGCGCCAGGGAGGCTCGGACTCGCCCCGGGGGAGTCCTTGAGCCAGGAAAACGCAACGAGGACCACGACCGTCAGGTCGGGGTCCTCATTCGTGTATCGCTACACAGTGTGTCCGAGGGGGGACTTGAACCCCCACGCCCGATAAAGGGCACTAGCACCTCAAGCTAGCGCGTCTGCCATTCCGCCACCCGGACAAGGTGTCTGCCGCCTGGCCGGGGATGTTCCCCGCGGCGACATGGATAACAATACCAAGCTTTCGGAGTGCCTTTCACCTGCATATCCGCCCCCGGAGCGGGTCCGTGGAGCGGGGCGGGGGTGCGCCTACAGTCTCACCATGGGTGACTGGATGACTACCGGCGGTCTGCGGGAAGGGCGGCGGCCGAGAGCGCTGTCGCCGTGGCGGGAGCACCTGCGGGACACGTTCTGGTTCGCGCCCACCGCGGCCATGGTGCTGGTCTTCGTGGTGTGGGCGGTGGCCACCGAGATCGACACCGCGATCGTCGGCGCACTGCACGACGCGCACGACTACGACACCCTCGACGATCTGCTGCGTCTGGCCGACGACGCGAAGGCCGTGGTGACCGTGGTCAGCTCGGCGATGATGACCTTCATCGGTGTGGTCTTCAGCATCTCGCTGGTCGCCGTGCAGATGGCGAGCGGGCAGTTCAGCCCGCGCGTGGTGCGGATCTTCGTACGGAGCCGGATCACCAAGGCCACCTTCGCGGTGTTCCTCGCCACCTTCCTGCTCTCGCTCCTCGTGCTGACCTCGTACGAGGGGCAGGCCGAAGCGAGGTACGTGACCTCGATCCCCCTGGTCCAGTCGGTGCTGACGCTCACCATGCTGGGCCTGAGCCTGCTGCTCTTCGTGCTGTACGTGAACCAGACCCTGCGGCTCATGCGCATCAGCCATGTCATCGACCGCATCACCCGCGAGGCGTTCAAGGTCGTCGCGCACCTGCCCGTGGCCCGCTCGACCGGCGAGGAGGACACGCTCGGGCCCGAGACCGCCCGGGTCGCCCACCACGGGCGGGCCGGCGTTCTGCGGGACGTGAACATCGCCCGGCTGGTGCGGGCGGCCAAGCAGGAGGATGTCGTACTGCGGCTGCTCCCGCGGATCGGGGACTTCGTCGTTCCCGGCACTCCGCTGTTCGCCGTGCACGGAGGCCGCGCCCCAGCCGGGCGGTCGCTGAGCTCCACCGTGTCCGTCGGGGTGGACCGCACCTTCCACCAGGACTTCGCGTTCGGACTGCGTCAGCTCGCCGACATCGGGCTGCGGGCGCTGTCGGCCGCGGTGAACGATCCGACCACGGCCGTGCAGGCGATCGACCGCATCGTGCAGTTCCTGGCCGCCGTCGCCTGCCGGCCCCTCGACACCGCTCTCCACCGGGACCGGCGCGGGAACGTACGGCTGGTGCAGCCCGTGCCGGGCTGGACGGAGCTGGTCGATCTCGGGTTCGCGGAGATCCGGGGCTGCGCGGTGGGCACTCCGCAGGTCACCCGGCGTCTCGTCGCCGGCCTGGACGATCTCGCCGCGATCGCTCCCGAGGGCCGCCGTGAGCCCCTGCTCCGCCACCGCGCCCTGCTCGTCGAGGCCGTCGAGCGCTCGGTACCCGAGCCCTCGGACCGCGCCTTCGCGCTGCGCCCGGACCGGCAGGGCATCGGCTAGCCGACCGGAACGGCACAGCACGGCACAACACCGCACGGCACGGCACGGCAGCAGGGCACTGCCCTGCATGAACCTGCACGGGAGTGCATCTGTCTGCATGGCATGCCAGAGCAGCACGGTGCGGGCTCGGGCAGTCGGTCCGGCGGGCGGGGCACCGCGTCAGCGGCCGGGCCGGCTCACGGCATCAAGTGGTACTCCGGGAAGTTCCCCGGCAACCGCTCCCCCGCCGGGCCCTGGGTCACCGCTCGCACCAGGAGCTCCCCGCCCACGAACGCGCCGCGCCACGACGCGCCGAAGCCGCCGAAGAGCTCGTCGCGGTCGCCGCGGGAGCGGGGCCTGCCATGGCCGACCTTGAACGCGCGGATCTGGGGGGCCAGCCGGGCGTACGTCGCCTCGTCGTCCGTGGACAGGGTGGCGACCAGCGCCCCGTTCGAGGCGTTCATCGCGGCGAGCAGTTCGGCCTCGGTGTCGACCAGGACGATCGTGTCGACCGGGCCGAAGGGTTCCGCGTGGTGCAGCGGTGAGGAGGGGGGCGGGTTGAGGAGCGTCACGGGCTGGACGTACGCCGCCGTGTCCTGGCCGGGCAGGAAGCGGGCGTCGGACGGCTTGCCGCGGTACAGCGGGACCGCGCCCCGGTCGATGGCCTCGGCGACCTGGTCGTTCAGCTCCTTGGCCTTGGCCGCGTTGATGACCGGGCCGAAGTCCAGCGACGGATACGGGTCGCCGGGCCGCTCGACGGCCAGCGGGTGACCGGTGCGCAGGGTGCGGACGGCCGGCAGGTACGCGGCGAGGAAGTCGTCGAACAGCGCGCGCTGGACGACGAAGCGCGGGTAGGCGGTGCAGCGCTGCTTGCCGTAGTCGAAGAGCTTGGGAACGACCGCCGTCAGCGCGTCCCAGTCGCTGTGGTTCCAGACGCCCCAGGTGTTGAGCCCCTCCTGTTCGAGGACATGGCGCTTGCCGAGGTCGGCGACGGCGGTGGCCACCGCGGCGCCGGTGTCCCGGCCGCCCACGAAGGAGACGCAGCCGATCTCTGGCGCGCGCACGAGTGCCTCCGACAGCTCGCTCCCGCTGCCGCTGACCAGCGTGAGGGGGATGCCTTCGCGTACGGCAAGGGCGCAGGCCAGGGTGAGACACGCGACCCCGCCGTCGGTCGGGGTCTTGGCGATGACCGCGTTGCCCGCCAGTGCCTGCACCAGCATCGCGTGGACGAGAACGCTCATCGGGTAGTTCCAGCTCGCGATGTTGGAGACGGGGCCGTCGAGCGGGGTCCGGCCCTCCACCATGGGTTCGATGCCGTCGACGTACCAGCGCACGCCGTCGATCGCGCGGTCCACGTCGGCCTGGGCGAGCCGCCAGGGCTTGCCGATCTCCCAGACGAGCAGGAGCGCGAGCAGTTCACGCAGTTCGGTGAGGGCGTCGAGGGTCGCCGCCACGCGGGCCCGGCGTTCGGCGAGGGGCACGTGCCGCCAGGCGCGGTGCTGGTCGAGCGAGGCGCGGACGGCCGCCCGGGCGGTGGCGCCGTCGAGGCGTGGGGGTCCCGCGACGGGCCCGCCGTCGACGGGGCTGGTGGCGGGCAGGGCCCGGCCGTCGGTCTGCCAGCCGGAGTTCCAGAGGTTGAGCACCCGGTCGTCGCGGAACGCCTCGGGGGCGGCGGCGAGGGACCGCCGCCAGGCGTCGGGCCAGGACGTGCCGGACTTGAGGACGAGGGGGGCGGGGGCGTCGGGGCCGCGACGGGGCGGCGGGGTGGACGGGGTGTGGCCGGGGGTTGTCACGCGTGTCTCCGCTCTCGGTGCACAGTCGGGGGCGGGGGGCCCGGTCCCTGCCGGACGGCAGGTCGGACGGGCCCTCGCGAACAGTCGTGGCGTACGTAAGGGAAGAGGAAGGTGGTGAACGCGGGCGGCTTCCTGCAGTCACCTCGGGTCAACTATGGGTGACATCACTCGGGGTCGCTCGCTCCGCCAGCCGCGCGAGGACCAGCCGGGCCGTCTCGGTCGGGGTTCCGCCGACCTGGACGCCGACCGCCTCCAGGGCCTTCCTCTTGGCCTCGGCGGTGCCCGAGGAGCCGGAGACGATGGCGCCGGCGTGCCCCATGGTCCGGCCCTCGGGGGCGGTGAATCCGGCGATGTAGCCGACGACGGGCTTGGTGACGTGATCGCGTATGTACGCGGCCGCCCGTTCCTCGGCGTCGCCGCCGATCTCCCCGATGAGAACGATCAGCTCGGTGCCGGGGTCCTCCTCGAAGGCCGCCAGACAGTCGATGTGCGAGGTGCCGACGACGGGGTCCCCGCCGATGCCCACACAGGTCGAGAAGCCGATGTCCCTGAGTTCGTGCATGAGTTGGTAGGTGAGGGTGCCGGACTTGGAGACCAGACCGATGCTCCCCGGGCCGGTGATGTCGGCGGGGACGATGCCCGCGTTCGCCTGTCCGGGGGAGATGAGGCCGGGGCAGTTGGGGCCGATGACGCGGGTCCCGCGGGCGGCGGCGTGCGCGCAGAAGGCGACGGAGTCGTGGACGGGGATGCCCTCGGTGATGACGACGGCGAGCGCGATTCCGGCGTCGGCCGCCTCCAGCACGGCCGCGCGGGCGAAGGCGGGCGGCACGAACACGACGCTCACGTCGGCTCCCGTCGCCTCGATCCCCTCGCGCACCGACCCGAAGACGGGGACGGCCCTCGGGCCTCCTCCCCTGCCCGCGGGGCCGGGGAGGTCGAACTCCACGGTCAGACCGGCCTTGCGCGGATTGACGCCGCCGACGACGTCGGTGCCGGCGGCGAGCATGCGCCAGGTGTGCCGCATGCCTTCGGCGCCGGTCATGCCCTGGACGAGGACTTTGGACTCCTGGGTGAGAAAGACGGCCATGTGCCGCTCCTTCAGCTCTTGTGGGCCAGTCGTGCGGCCAGGCGGGCGGCGGCGTCCATGGTGGCGGCCTGGTGCACCAGGGGGTGTGCCCGGTCGCCGAGGACGGCACGGCCCCGGGCCGCGTTGTTGCCGTCGAGCCGGACCACGATCGGTTTGGTCGGCCGTACGGCGTCCAGGGCCCGCACGATGCCGTCGGCGACGGCGTCGCAGGCGGTGATGCCGCCGAAGACGTTGACGAGGACGGACCGGACGCCGGGGTCGGACAGGACGACGGACAGTGCGTCGGACATGACCCGCGCGGAGGCCCCGCCGCCGATGTCGAGGAAGTTGGCGGGGCGGGCGCCGCTTCCGGCGACCACGTCGAGCGTCGACATGACGAGGCCCGCGCCGTTGCCGATGACACCGACCTCGCCGTCCAGCTTCACGTAGTTGAGGCCCTTGGCGGCGGCGGCGGCCTCCAGCGGGTCGTCGTGCGAGGCCTCCTGTCCGTCCCAACGCGCCTGACGGTAGCGGGCGTTGCCGTCGAGCGTGACCTTGCCGTCCAGGGCCATGAAGTGCCCCTGGGCGGTGCGGACGAGGGGGTTCACCTCGACGAGGAGGGCGTCCTCGCGGACGAGAACCTGCCAGAGCCGGACGAGGACGTCGGCGGTGCGCGGCGGAAGCCCGGCCGCCCGGACGATCTCGGCGGCCTTCTCCGGGGTGACGCCCTCCGCGGGGTCCACGGGGACGCGCGTCACCGCCTCCGGCCTGGTCGCCGCCACCTCCTCGATCTCGGTGCCGCCCTCGGCGGAGGCGATCGCCAGGAAGCGTCCGGCGGCGCGGTCGAGGACGTAGGAGACGTAGAACTCGGCCTCGATGTCGACGGGTCGGGCCAGCATGACCGTGCGGACCGGGTGACCCTTGATGGTCATGGTGAGGATCTCGCGCGCCGTGCGTTCGGCGGCTTCCGGGTCCCCGGCGAGCCGCACTCCGCCCGCCTTGCCGCGCCCGCCGGTCCTGACCTGGGCCTTGACGACGGCCCGGCCGCCGAGCCGGCGGGCGATGTCGCGCGCCCCGCCGGGCGAGTCGGTGACCTCGGCGGGAGGCACCAAAATCCCGTGCTCTGCGAAGAGTTGACGCGCCTGATGTTCGTACAGGTCCACGATTCGGCTCCTGTCCTGAAAGTGGTGCGCGACCCCTGGACATCACCCATCGGATGCGGGATAACCATCTTCATACAGTATTCGTCGACTGTATGCAATATACGAACCTGGCCCACCCGCCGCTGCGACCGGGGCGGCTCACGGCAACGAACAAAGTGAGGTGACCTGTGACGACCAAGGCTCTCGAAGGCATCCGGGTCCTGGACATGACGCACGTTCAGTCCGGCCCCTCGGCGACCCAGTTGATGGCATGGCTCGGCGCCGACGTGGTCAAACTCGAGGCGCCGAGCGGTGACATCACCCGCACCCAACTGCGGGACATCCCGGACGCCGACTCGCTCTACTTCACCATGCTCAACAGCAACAAGCGCAGCATCACCCTCAACACCAAGACCGAGCGCGGCAAACAGCTTCTGACCGAGCTGATCCGCCGCTCCGACGTCCTGGTGGAGAACTTCGGCCCCGGCGCGATCGACCGCCTGGGCTTCACCTGGGACCGTATCCGCGGGATCAACCCGCGGATCGTGTACGCCTCCATCAAGGGCTTCGGGGACGGGCCTTACACCGACTTCAAGGCGTACGAGGTGGTCGCGCAGGCCATGGGCGGCTCCATGGCCACCACCGGGTTCGAGGACGGCCCGCCGATGGCCACCGGCGCCCAGATCGGTGACTCGGGCACCGGCGTCCACGCCGTCGCCGCCGTCCTCGCCGCACTGCTCCAGCGCACCCGCACCGGACGCGGACAGCGCGTCAACGTGGCCATGCAGCACGCCGTCCTCAACCTCTGCCGGGTCAAACTGCGCGACCAGCAGCGCCTGGCCCACGGGCCGCTCGCCGAGTACCCCAACGACGACTTCGGCGACGAGGTCCCCCGCTCGGGGAACGCCTCCGGGGGCGGCCAGCCCGGCTGGGCCGTCAAGTGCGCGCCCGGCGGCCCCAACGACTACGTCTACGTGATCGTCCAGCCCACCGGCTGGAAACCGATCACCCGGCTGATCGGCCGCCCCGAACTGGCCGACGACCCCGGCTGGGCCACACCACGGGCCCGGCTGCCCAGACTCGCCAAGATGTTCCAGCTCATCGAGGAATGGACCACGACATTGCCCAAATGGCAGGTGCTGGAGAAACTCAACGCCGAGAGCATCCCGTGCGGACCGATCCTGTCCACCAAGGAGATCATCGAGGACGCCTCGCTCGCCGCCAACGACATGGTCGTCGAGGTCGCGCACCCCGAGCGCGGCTCGTACGTCACCGTCGGCAGCCCGCTCAAACTCTCCGACTCCCCCGTCGACATCACCGCCTCCCCGCTGCTCGGTGAGCACAACGAGGAGATCTACATCGGCGAACTCGGCCTCGGCGACGAGGAATTGCGGCTTCTCAAGACGGGCGGGGTGATCTGAGGTGACCGCTCAGGACCGGGTGGCGCGGGTGCGGGCACTCCTCGACGGCGTACGGCGCGAGGGCCGCACCGCGCTGACGGCGCCCGAGGGCAAGCGGATCGCCGACGCCTACGGGATCGCCGTGCCCGGCGAGGAGTTGGCCACCGATGAGGACGAGGCGGTGACCCACGCGGAACGGTTCGGCGGCCCCGTGGTGATGAAGATCGTCTCCCCGGACATCCTGCACAAGACCGACGCGGGCGGGGTGCTGGTCGGTGTCAAGGGGGAAACGGACGTACGGGCCGCCTTCCGGACGATCGTCGACAACGCCCGTGCTTACGACGCCCGCGCCCGTATCGACGGTGTCCAGGTGCAGGAGCTGATCCCGCCGGGACAGGAGGTCATCGTCGGCGCGGTGACCGACCCGACCTTCGGCAAGGTCGTCGCCTTCGGACTCGGTGGTGTGCTCGTCGAGGTGCTCAAGGACGTCACCTTCAGGCTCGCTCCCGTGGACGCCGACGAAGCGCTGTCGATGCTCGACTCGATCCGCGCGGCGCAGATCCTGCGCGGGGTGCGGGGCGGTCCCGCGGTGGACCGGGCGGCCCTCGCCGAGCAGATCCGCCGGGTCTCCGAACTCGTCACGGACTTCCCCGAGATCGCCGAGGTGGACCTCAACCCGGTGATCGCGACCCCGCACGGCGCGATCGCGGCGGACATCCGCGTGATCCTCGGCGCGGGCGCCCCGGCCGAGCGGCGCCGGTACACCCGTGAAGAGATCCTCGCCTCCATGGACCGGCTGATGCGGCCGAGGTCGATCGCCGTGATCGGCGCCTCCGACGTCCCGGGCAAGATCGGCCACGCCGTGCTGCGCAACCTCGTCGACGGAGGCTTCGCGGGCGAGATCCACCCGGTGAATCCCAAGGCCGACGACATCCAGGGCCGCAAGGCCTACGCGAGTGTCACGGACATCCCCGGCGAGGTGGACGTCGCGGTCTTCGCCGTCCCCGCCCGGGCGGTGCCACGCGTCCTGGAGGAGGCCGGACGCAAGAACATCCCCAACGCGGTCCTGATCCCCTCCGGGTTCGCGGAGACCGGCGAACAGGCGCTCCAGGACGAGATCACGGCCATCGGCGAGCGGTACGGCATCCGGCTGCTCGGTCCGAACATCTACGGCTACTACTCGACCTGGCAGGACGTGTGCGCCACGTTCTGCACGCCCTACGACGTGAAGGGCGGTGTCGCGCTCTCCTCGCAGTCCGGTGGAATCGGCATGGCCGTGCTGGGGTTCGCCCGCACCACGAACACCGGTGTCTCGGCGATCGTCGGGCTCGGCAACAAGGCGGATCTGGACGAGGACGACCTGCTCACCTGGTTCGGCGAGGACCCGCACACCCGGTGCGTGGCGATGCACCTG
The DNA here is from genome assembly GCF_053600395.1 of Streptomyces sp. NPDC005070. Taxonomy (NCBI): domain Bacteria; kingdom Bacillati; phylum Actinomycetota; class Actinomycetes; order Kitasatosporales; family Streptomycetaceae; genus Streptomyces; species Streptomyces sp. NPDC005070. The sequence continues at coordinate 42,930 of NZ_JBSFZS010000063.1, forward strand.
GAGGACCTCAAGGACGGCCGCGCCTTCGTGGAGGCGGCCCGGGCCACCGTCCCGAAGAAGCCTGTCGTCGTCCTGAAGGCGGGGCGGACCGCCGCCGGCGCGCGGGCCGCGGGCTCGCACACCGGAGCCCTCGCGGGCGACGACGCCGTGTACGACGACATCCTCAGGCAGGCCGGGGTCATCAGGGCTCCCGGCCTGAACGACATGCTGGAGTACGCGCGCGCCCTGCCGGTGCTGCCCGCTCCCCGGGGCGACAACGTCGTGATCATCACCGGCGCGGGCGGCAGCGGCGTGCTGTTGTCCGACGCGGTCACCGACAACGGGCTGTCCCTGATGGAGATCCCGCCGGACCTCGACGCCTCCTTCCGGGAGTTCATCCCGCCCTTCGGGGCCGCGGGCAACCCGGTGGACATCACGGGCGGCGAGCCGCCGTCGACGTACGAGGCGACGATCCGGCTCGGTCTTGAGGACCCGCGCGTCCACGCGCTCGTCCTCGGCTACTGGCACACCGTCGTCACCCCTCCCCTGGTGTTCGCCGAACTCACCGCGCGCGTGGTGGCCGAATTCCGCGAACGCGGCATCGAGAAGCCCGTGGTGGCGTCGCTCGCGGGGGACGTCGAGGTCGAGGAGGCCTGCCGGTACCTGTACGAGCGGGGGGTCGTGGCCTACCCGTACACCACCGAGATGCCGGTGGCCGTCCTCGGCGCGAAGTACCGCTGGGCGCGCGCGGCCGGCCTGTTGGGGGGTCGTTCATGACATGAGGACGCGGGGGGCCGGCCGACGGTGCGCGTCGGCCGCCCCCGGGACCCGTGAGCGCACGAAAGGCATGTGGCAGGGGGCGCTGACCAGATCTTTCGACGCAAGGGGATCTCGATCGACATGACAACCACCGGCTACTCGACATCGGTTCCACCCCGAGAGGTGACGGACCGGAACGGACGCGTGTACCGCGTCGGCGAGACCGACATCGACATCATGGGCCGAAAACGCGCGTGGATGGTCGTCCTGCCCTGGGCGGGCATGCTGGGCATCAGCTCCGCCGAGTACGCGTTCACCTCGGCGGAGGACACCCTTCACGAGGCCCATCTCTGGAGCAGCGGACACATCTTCTGGCTGATGGGCGTCTGGGTGTTCTTCCAGGCGGCCGTGGCCTTCCCGGCCGGGCGACTGCGGGAGAGCGGCAGACTCCCCGCCCGTACGGCGATGCTGCTGGGCGCGCTCGGCACCCTCCTCGGCTATGTGTCCCTGGCCTTCGCGCCGCATGTGGCGGTCGCCTATCTGGGCTTCGGCATGTGCAGCGGCATCGGAGCGGGTCTCGTCTACGCGACCTGCGTGAACATGGTCGGCAAGTGGTATCCGGAGCGCAAGGGCGGCAAGACGGGCTTCGTCAACGGCGGTTTCGCCTACGGGTCCGTGCCCTTCGTCTTCCTGTTCACCTCGTACATGGACCTGGGCAACTACCGGGGCGTCCTGGTGGGCGTCGGCCTGGTCTGCTGTGCCCTGGTCGCGGCGGCCGGCTGGTTCTTCAAGGACCCGCCGAAGGGCTGGTGGCCGCCGGACGTGGACCCGTTGAAGGTGCCGGACGACCCGAAGATCCGGCGGGCGCTGGAGAAGAACCCGCCGGCCGTGAAGCAGTACACCCCGAGGGAGGCCGCGCGTACCCCTGTTCTGTGGATGATGTGGTTCTGTCTGCTGTGCACGGCCGGGATCAACATCTTCGGCATCGCGTTCCAGGTCCCGTTCGGCAAGGACATGGGCTTCGCGGGCGGGGTCGTCGCCACGGCGATGTCGCTGAAGGCCATCGTCAACGGCACCGGACGCGGGGTCATCGGCTGGATCTCCGACCGCGCCGGACGGCGCCACACGCTGATCATCGTGTGTCTGGTGCTGGGTTCGGCCCAGTTCGGTGTGCTGGTCTCGGGCCAGATGGGCAGCATGCCGTTCTTCCTGTTCTGCTCCATGGTCTCCGGCTTCGGCGGCGGCGCGATCTTCCCGCTGTTCGCGGCCATGACGGCGGACTACTTCGGCGAGAACAACAACGCCTCCAACTACGGGATGGTCTACAGCTCGAAGCTGATCTCGGGCCTCGTGGGCTCCGGCGTGGGCGCGGTCGTCGTCGGCGCGTGGGACTACCACGGTGCCTTCGTGCTCGCCGGGTCCATCGGTCTGGCGTCCGCCGTGCTGGCCCTGTTCCTCAAGGCACCGGACCGGCCCACGGCCCGCGGCATCGTCCCCAATCCGCACCCGCTCGGCGAGGAGATGGCGTCATGACGGCGGAACCCATGGCGGCGAAGGAATCGCCGGACGAGCCCGGCGCCCAGGGGCGCGCGTACCGGGAACTCACGGACGCCCGGGGCCGGGTCTACCGAGTCGGCGAGACCGACCGGGACATCCTCGGCCACTCGCGCGCCTTCATGGTCTACCTCCCCTGGGTCGCCATGATGGCCATCAGCGTCTTCGAGTACGCGTACGGCTCGGCCGAGGACACCCTGTCCCACGCCCACGGCTGGACGCAGAGCAACACCTTCTGGATCCTGAGCATCTGGGTGTTCTTCCAGGCCGGCATCGCCTTCCCGGCCGGCTGGCTGCGGGAGAGAGGCATCCTGACGGCTCGTCAGGCCATGTACGCGGGCTCGGTCATGTGCGCGGCCGGGTTCCTCGCCCTGTCGCATCTGGACAATGTCCTGCTGGCGATCCTGGGCTTCGGTGTCATCGGGGGTCTCGGGTCAGGTCTGGTGTACGCGACCTGTATCAACATGGTCGGGAAGTGGTACCCGGAGCGTCGTGGCGCACGGACGGGATTCGTCAACGGAGGATTCGCCTACGGCTCCCTGCCGTTCATCTTCATCTTCAACTACGCCTTCGACACGGCCAATTACCACCGCGTGCTGGACCTCATCGGCGCCTACGTGATGATCGTGGTGCTGACAGCCGCGTTCTTCTTCAAGGACCCGCCGAAGAACTGGTGGCCCGCGGACGTCGACCCGCTGACCCTTGGCGGTCCCGGGAAGGGGACCGCGAGCCTCTCGAAGAACCCTCCCGCCGTGAAGCAGTACACCCCCAAGGAGGCCATCAGGACCGGCATGCTCCCGCTGATGTGGATCGCGCTGGTGATGACCGCCGGTGTGTCGATCTTCGGGATCTCCTTCCAGGTCGACTTCGCCAAGGAGGTGGGCTTCGGTCCGCTGGTGGCGGCCTCGTCGATGGGGGTGATGGCGGTCGTCAACGGCGTGGGCCGGGGTGTGGTGGGCTGGCTCTCCGACACCTGGGGGCGCAAGCGGACCCTGGTCTTCGTGATCGTGGTCCTCGGACTCGCGCAGTTCGGCGTGATCTGGGCCGGTGACCTCCACAGCGAGGCGCTGTTCCTGTTCTTCGCCTTCCTCTCCGGATTCGGTGGCGGGGCCTTCTATCCGATGTTCGCGGCCCTGACCCCGGACTACTTCGGCGAGAACTACAACGCCACCAACTACGGCCTGGTGTACAGCGGAAAGCTGATCAGCGGTCTGTTCGGCGGCGGGCTCGGCTCGATGGTGGTCGCCGCCTGGGGCTACAACGGCGCGTACGCGCTGGCCGGCGGCATCTCCATGGTGGCGGCCGCGGTCGCCCTGCTGCTGCGGCAGCCGGGGCGCAGCGGCGCGGACACCTCGGTGCCGCAGCCGCAGCCGGTGGGCTGAGCGACGGCGGACCCGGGTGGAAGCGGCCCTCCTCGCGGCATGGCGAGGAGG
>NZ_JBSFZS010000064.1:0-46429 GCF_053600395.1 Streptomyces sp. NPDC005070
GCCTGTGCGGGCTTGTGTGTTTTTCTTTGTGTTCAACAACCGTTGTTTTGTTTCTAAAGTGCGCGGGCCCCCCGCCCGCGGGCGCCCCCCCCTCCATTGGGCAGGAGCCGCGAAATGGAAACGAGCAGACGAACGGTCATCGCAGCGGCGGCAGCGGGATTAACCGCGGCCACCATCGGCACGGCGCACGCCTCGGGCGGAAAGAAGCCCGGGAAGGAACTCTTCGGCAGGCTCGCCGACGGGACGAAGGTCCACCGGTGGTCGCTGGAGAACGGCGGGACACGGCTGGGGGTCCTGTCCTACGGCGGAATCGTCCAGTCCCTGGAGATCCCCGACCGGCACGGCAGGTACAAGAACGTCTCCCTGGGCTTCGACAACATCGAGGACTACGTCGCGAAGACGCCGTACTTCGGTGCTCTCATCGGCCGGTACGGCAACCGCATAGCCAAGGGGCAGTTCACCCTCGACGGCAAGAGCCACCAGCTCTCCGTCAACGACGGCGTCAACAGCCTGCACGGCGGCGCCAAGGGCTTCGACAAGCACGTCTGGGACGTGGAGGGCTTCACCTCGGGCTCCGACGTCGGGCTCGTCCTGCACTACACCAGCATCGACGGCGAGATGGGCTACCCCGGCACGCTCAGGGCGAAGGTCACCTACACCCTGACCCGGCACGGCGACTGGCGCATCGACTACGAGGCCACCACCGACAAGGCCACCGTCGTCAACCTCACCAGCCATGTGTACTGGAACCTCGCCGGTGAGGGCAGCGGCTCGATCTACGACCACGAACTCGAGATCGCGGCCTCCCGCTACACCCCCGTCGACTCGGGCCTGATCCCCACCGGGGAACGCGCGAAGGTCGCCGGCACCCCCTTCGACTTCCGCCGGACCAAGACCGTCGGCCGGGACATCCGGGTGGCCCACCAGCAGCTCCTGTACGGCAAGGGCATCGACCACAACTGGGTCCTCGACAAGGGGATCACGGCGAAGCCCGAGCATGTCGCGACGCTCCGCGACCCGTCCTCAGGACGCACCCTGACGATCGCGTCGAACGAGCCCGGCCTGCAGTTCTACTCGGGCAACTTCCTGGACGGCACCCTGGTCGGCACCGGCGGCCACATCTACCGCCAGGGCGACGCGCTGTGCCTGGAGACCCAGCACTTCCCGGACTCCCCGAACCACCCGGCGTTCCCGTCGACGGTGCTGCGGCCCGGGCAGACGTACCGGACCAGCACGGTTCACTCGTTCGGTGTGTGACCGAACCTCACAGCCGGTTCACAAAATCCGCACGACCTCACAACGATTGAACAGCGCCCCATCCGTATCCGTATGAGAGGGCGGCCCGTGCTCCCCCGCGCGGGCCACCCAAAGAACGGGGGCCCGTCCTCCCCAACGGGCTTGCCCTATACGGAGGTTCCATGGCCGGCAATGTCACCTCGCTCTTTCGCGGCACCGCGGCGCACAGCCCGTCGATGGCCGCACTGACGCGGGAGGGCGACGGAGCCGGTCCGGTTGACTTCTGCATCCCCTGCAACCCGTACTTCCCCACCCCGGCGATGTTCGACGAACTCGCCGGCCGTCTGCGCGAGATCATCACCTACTACCCGAGCAGCGCCGAGACGATCACCAGCGAGCTCTGCTCGCTGCTCCAGCTTCCGCCGCAGTGCGTCGCGATGGGCAACGGCTCGACCGAACTCATCACATGGATCGATCACTTGCTGGTCCGTGAGTCCCTCGCGATACCCGTCCCCACGTTCGGCCGCTGGACCGACCAGCCGATGGAGACCGGCAAGCGGGTCGACATGTTCCCGCTCCAGGAGTCCAACGGCTTCGCGCTCGACCTCGCCGCCTACGCCAAGTTCATCCGCTCGCGCGGCACCAAGGTCGCCGTGATCTGCAACCCGAACAACCCCGACGGCGGCTTCCTGCCGCGCCAGTCGGTCATCCAGTTCATGGACGCGATGGCCGATCTGGACCTGGTCGTCATCGACGAGTCCTTCCTGGAGTTCGCCGACGCCGAGTCGGAGCCCAGCGTGGTGGAGGACGCGGTCATGAGACCCAACGTCATCGTGCTGCGCAGCCTCGGCAAGAACTTCGGCCTGCACGGCATCCGCTTCGGCTACATGGTCGCCAACCCCTCGCTCGCGGGCAGGGTCCGCTCGATGCTGCCGAAGTGGAACCTCAACTCCTTCGCGGAGACCGTGGTGTTCATGCTCAAGAACCACGGCAAGGAGTACATGGAGAGCCTGCACATGGTCCGCCGCGACCGGCTCGACATGGCCCGCCAGCTCTCCGCTCTGCCCGGTCTGACGATCTACCCCTCGCAGGGCAACTTCCTGTTCGTACGTCTTCCCGTCGGCGCCGAGGGCACCGTGGTCCGGGACCGGCTGCTCACCGAGCACCGCATCCTGGTCCGTGAGTGCGGCAACAAGGTCGGTTCGTCCAGCCGCTTCCTGAGACTCGTCGTACGTCCCCAGACGGATGTACGCCGCCTGGTGGCCGGCCTGGAGCAGGTGCTCTACGGGGCCAGGAAGGAAGCCGCCGTACCCGAACTGAGCAATGGAGGCGGCTACGGCTCGGGTACGGCCATGGTGGACCGCCTCGTCGGCTCGACCAACGGGGCGGGCATGCAGGGGCTGGCCGCGCAGGCGAACGCGTGGCCCGGCCAGCCCGCCCCGATGCCTCAGCCGGTGGCCGCCGCCGTCCCGCAGCCCATCCTGCCGGCCGCTCAGCAGCCGCGGCCCGCAGCCGCCGCGTCGCCCTACCCGGCCCAGCAGCCCGCCGCCGCCCCCGGCTATCCGGCCCCGCAGCAGCCCGCGGCCGCCCAGGCCTACCCCGCCGCCCCGCAGCCCGCCAACTGGCCGGCCGCCGCCCAGGGCCCGGGTGCGATGCCGGCCCAGATGCCGCCCGTCGCCATGCAGGCCCCGTCGCCCGCCCTCCAGCCGGCCGGCCAGACCGGCATGCCCGGCATGGCGGGCGCCGCCTCCATGGGCGCGCAGGGCGGCCTGACGGCGGCCCAGGTCCGCGGCAGGACCCAGCCGGAACCACCCCCACCCCAGTCCTCGAGCAACGGCAACGGCTGGGGCGCCGTGGGCGCCATGCTGTACAACCAGGCCGGTTAGGCCCCTCATACCGCCGCGCGCCCACCCCGCGCGGCCGGCCTCCCCACAGGCCGGGCGGGACCCTCGCGGAATCGGCCTCCCCACAGGCCGGCCGCGGGGATCCGCCCACGACCGGAGGCGCGGGCCAGGTGTCCGACAAGCGACTTGACGAGCCGTCACTTTGCGGAACCCACAGTCCACCGACAGCATCCCTCTCTACGGTGCCATGTTCATGACAGACACCCCCACGAACGACTCGTCACAGGCCCCTGTCGGGCGCCGGACCGTACTGATCGCCGCGGGCGCCTCGGCCGCGGCACTCGCCGTGGCCGCCGCGGCACCCGTCGCCCCCACCCCCGTCACCGCCACGGCCCCCGCGGCGGCGGCCGTCTGCACCCTCACCAAGGAGATGACCGAAGGCCCCTACTACCTCGACGGCCAGCTCGTCCGCTCCGACGTCACCGAAGGCAAGGCGGGCGCCCCCCTCAAGCTGGTCCTCACCGTCGTCGACGACTCCACCTGCGCACCGATCGGCAACGCCCTCGTGGAGATCTGGCACTGCGACGCACTCGGCGAGTACTCCGGCTTCGTCGGCAACAACGGCCACAGCGAGCCGGACGACGGCACCTTCCTGCGCGGCGGCGTCCTGACGAACGCCTCCGGCGTCGCGAACCTCACCACCCTCTACCCCGGCTGGTACCGGGGCCGCTGCGTGCACATCCACGTCAAGGTGCACACCGGCGTCACCCTCACCTCCGACGGCTCGTTCACCGGCGGCCGGGAACTCCACACCGGTCAGCTCTTCTTCAACGAGACGATCACCACGGCGATGGCCAAGGTGTCCCCGTACTCCACCAACAAGGTCACCCGCACCACCCTCGCCCAGGACTCCGTCTACGACGACGGGGGCGCCTCCTCCGGCCTCCTGACCCTGACGGCCCTCGGCAGCGGCGCCTCGGCCGGCTACACCGGCACGCTGACGCTCGGCGTCGAGACGAGCTGACCCGCACCCTCCCCCCACGGAGGCCGGGGGCGGTCCGCGAAACCACGGGCCGCCCCCGGCCACGGCCATACCGGGTAATCCCCCCGCGCCTTGATCGTCATACGACCATCAAATGACCTGCTCCTGTGGACAATGGCCGCATCCTCCCCCGGTTCCCGGCGCCCACCGGGCGTCGGGGGGACCCCTGTCGCCGTCCCCCGGGAGAACCCGCATGGTGTTGAGCAGACGTACCTTCAGCGCGCTCGCCGGTACCGCCGCCCTCGGTCTCTCGCTGAGCGGCAGCGGGAGCGACGAGGCCTGCGCGGCCGGAAGGGCGCCCCTCGCACCCACCGGACCCCCACCCGCGCCGCCCGCGGCCGACGGCCGGAGACACACGGTCGGCTTCGACCGCTACTCGATGCTGATCGACGGCAGACGCCTGGTGATCTGGTCGGGCGAGTTCCACCCCTTCCGGCTGCCCAGCCCGTCCCTGTGGCGGGACGTCCTGCAGAAGATGCGCGCCCACGGCTACAACGCGGTCAGCGTGTACGTCGCGTGGAACTACCACTCCCCCGCACCCGGGAAGCACGACTTCACCGGGGTCCGCGATCTCGACCTCTTCCTGCGCACCGCCGCCGAGACCGGGCTGTACGTCATCCTGCGCCCCGGCCCGTACATCAACGCCGAGGTCGACGCGGGCGGCTTCCCCGGCTGGCTGACGGCCACCCCCGGCGTCGCCCGCACCTCCGACCCCGCCTATCTCCAGCACGTCGACGCCTGGCTGACCGCCGTCGACCGCATCGCCGCCCGCCACCTCCACACCGACGGCGGCGGCACGATCGTCCTGTACCAGCTCGAGAACGAGTACGACAACCATGTGACCGAGCCCGCGGGCCGCGACTACATGGCGCACCTGTACGCCAAGGTGCGGGCCGACGGCATCGACGTCCCCCTCTTCCACAACGACAAGGGCAGGAACGGTCACTGGGCCCCCGGCACCTTCGACACGGGCGGCGAGGGCGGGCGTTATCTGTACGGCTTCGACGGCTACCCCTCCCCCTTCAAGACACCGCCGGACTGGGGGTACTTCGGCCCCGGCGGCATGAAGGGCGGCTCGACCGCCAGCCCGGACACCCCCGGGTTCATCCCGGAGTTCGGCGGCGGCTGGTTCGACCCGTGGGGCGGCGCGGAGTTCGACGGCCGCGGATACGCCGAGTCCCGCCGCACCCGCGACGCGGCCTACGAACGGCGCTTCTACCTCACCAACCTCGCCAACGGCATCACGCTCCACAACGTCTACATGACCTTCGGCGGCACCTCCTGGGGCTGGCTGCCCGCGCCGATCGTCTACACGTCGTACGACTACGGGGCCGCCATCGACGAGGCGCGGCAGCCGACCGCCAAGCTCGTCCCGATGCACCAGATCGGCCGGCTGCTGCAGTCGGTGCCCGATCTGGCCAAGCTCGACCGCGCCGAACCGCTCCCCGGCGACGACATGGGGGCGGGCCCCGGCATCAAGGCGTACCACCTGGTCAATCCGGACACCAAGGCGCGCTTCCACGTGCTGCGCAACGACTCCGCCTCCGAAGCCGTCGCGACCGTGGCGCTCGCCGGAGCGAGCGTCGAGGTGCCGGTGCCCGGCCTCGACGCGCGGCTGCTCGCCGCCGGGATCGCCCTGGGGCGCCGCAGGCTGAGCTGGTCCACCGCCCAGCCGATGCTGTGGCTGACCGCGGGACGGCAGGACATCGCCGTGTTCACGGGCCGGACGGGCGAGTCGACGCGCACCTGTCTGGAGGCCACGAGCGAACCGAAGGTCACCGTGCTCGACGGGGACGCCGGGTACGGCTACGAGGACGGGGTCCTGCGCGTCGACGCCGTCCTCGACGGCATCACCCGAGTCCGGGTGGAGGGCGGCGGGGTCTCGGCTCCCCTCCTGCTGCTGTTCGCCGACGACGACAGCTCCCGCCTGCTGTGGCGCCACGACACCCCGTCGGGTCCGGTGCTGGTGCGCGGCCCGGCCCTGCTGCGCACGGCGGTCCTGCGCGGCACGACGGCGCGTCTCACCGGCGACACGGCGGGGACGGCGGACCTGGAGGTGTGGGGGCCGCGCGGGATGACCGAACTCGTCTGGAACGAGCGCGCGTTGACGGCCCACGCCACCTCCTCCGGGAGTCTGCGGGCCGAGCGGCCGCTGGCCGGACCGGGCCGGGTGCGGCTGCCCGCGCTCACCGGCTGGCGCCGGGCCGAGGAGAACCCCGAGGCGGCTGCCGATCACGACGACGCGGCGTGGCGGCCGGCGGACCGGACGGCCTCGTACAGCGTCACGCCGGTACCCGCCGGGCAGCCCGTGCTGTTCGCCGACGACTACGGCTTCCACTACGGAGACGTCTGGTACCGGGGGCACTTCACCGACGCGGGTGACGCGGACTCCGTCTCCCTGGCCTATGTCGCCGGTACCCAGGGGCTGTTGATGGCCTGGCTGGACGGCGTACCGCTCGGCACGCACCGGATGCCCGTGCCGGACAAGAAGACCGTGCGCAAGGGCACCTGGGCGGCCACCGCCACCTTCCCCGTCCGGCCGCGGGAGCGGCGTTCCCATGTGCTGTCCGTCCTGGTCCGGCGGATGCAGCACGACGAGGACGGCCGGGCCGACGACACGCACAAGGCGGCCCGGGGCCTGACGGCCGTCACCTTCGCCGGGGCCTCCCCGGCGGTCCGCTGGCGCATCCAGGGCGAGGCGGCCCCCGACCCGGTGCGCGGACCGCTCAACACCGGAGGTCTGCACGGGGAACGCCACGGCTGGCATCTGCCGGGTTTCGCGGACGGCGGCTGGCGGACCGTCGGCTTCCCGCGCGCCGAGCCGCGCCAGGGCGTCACCTGGTACCGCACCGGCTTCCGGCTCGGTGTGGACAGCGGGGTGGACGCGTCGATCGGGCTCACCCTCACGGACGATCCGGCCCGCGCCTATCGTGTCCAGATCTTCCTGAACGGCTGGAACATGGGCCAGTACATCAACGACGTGGGCCCGCAGCACACGTTCGTCCTCCCCAACGGGGTGCTGCGCACCCGGGGGGCCAACACACTGGCCCTCGCGGTGCTGTCCGACGGGACCACGCCCGCGGGGCCCGGCCGGGTGGAACTGACGCTGCTGGGCAGCGTGGCCGGAGGAGTGCCGGTGACACCGGTCGCCTCCCCCGGCCCCGGGAGCGCGCAGGGAAGGGAGCCCTAGGCGAGCCTGATCACGTTCCAGGACAGCGGCTCCAGGACGGCGGTGAGCGTGCCGTCCCGGAGCGTGGTCCCCTCGACCGGGTGGGGGGTGACCCGCTCCTGGTCGTGCAGGCTGTTGACGGCGTCCGGGTCGGCGTCGGCGAGCGCGCTGTGCTCGACGACCGTCGTCAGCCCTGTCCGGTGGAGGGCGACTTCGAGCGGCAGCGGCTCGGTCTGGCCGCGGTTGACGGCGAAGACGGTGACCGAGCCGTCCTCGGCGCGTACCGCGGTGGCGTGCAGCAGGTCCGCCTCTCCGTACTTGCGGGTCTCGTACGTCGGCGAGTCCACCCGGACGTCGAGGACCCGCCCGCGCCCGTGGGCGGAGGCCTGCGCGAAAGGGTGGAACGTCGTCTGCCGCCAGGCCGGGCCGCCCGGTTCGGTCATGATCGGCGCGATGACGTTGACGAGTTGGGCGAGGCAGGCGACGGCCACCCGGTCCGCGTGCCGCAGCAGCGCGATGAGCAGCGAACCGAGGACGACCGCGTCCGTGACGGTGTAGACGTCCTCCAGCAGGCGCGGGGCCTCCTGCCAGTCCTGGACCGGGTGCGGGTTGGGCCGGCTCTGGTACCAGACGTTCCACTCGTCGAAGGAGAGGCTGATCTTCTTCTTGGACTTCAGTCCGGCGCCCACGTGGTCGCAGGTCGCGACCACGTTCTCGATGAACGACTCGGTGTCGACGGCGGAGGCGAGGAACGAGCCCCGGTCGCCGTCGGTCTCCTCGTAGTAGGCGTGCAGGGAGATGTGGTCGACGAGGTCGTACGTCTCGGCGAGGACCGTCGCCTCCCACGCGGCGAAGGTGGCCATGCCCTGGCCGGACGAGCCGCAGGCGACGAGTTCTAGGCCGGGCTCGATCTGCCGCATCGCGCGGGCCGTCTCGGCGGCGAGCCGGCCGTATTCCTCCGCGCTCTTGTGGCCGGTCTGCCAGGGGCCGTCCATCTCGTTGCCGAGGCACCACAGCCGGATGCCGAAGGGGGCCTTGTCGCCGTGCGCGATCCGCTGTTCGGAACGGGCGGTCCCCGAGGGGTGGTTGGCGTACTCCAGGAGTGCCAGGGCCTCGGCGACCCCGCGGGTGCCGAGGTTGACGGCCATCATCGGCTCGGCGCGCGGGCCGATCTTCCGCACGAAGCCGATGAACTCGCTGAGCCCGAAACGGTTGGTCTCGGTGGAGCGCCAGGCGAGGTCCAGCCGCCGGGGCCGCTCCTCGGCGGGGCCCACCGAGTCCTCCCAGGCGTAGCCGGAGACGAAGTTGCCGCCGGGGTAGCGGACGGCGGTGACACCGAGCTCGCGGACGAGCTCCAGCACGTCGGTGCGCAGGCCGTCGGCGTCGGCCGCCGGATGGTCCGGTTCGAAGACGCCGGTGTAGACGCAGCGGCCGAGGTGCTCGACGAAGGAACCGAAGAGACGGGGGTCGACCTCGCCGACGGTGAAGGCGGGGTCGAGGGTGAAGCGGGCGGTGCGCATGGTGTCCTTTCGGGGTGCCGGAGGACGGAGCCTCACCCTCCCTGTCCGAGATTTCGGAGGGTGATCGCGACTTCGAACGGGACCGTAGACAGGAAGCGCTTACTCGTCAATGGTTTGCGCACCGGACGGAGAGCCGGGAAGGGCGGGGGTGTGAAAAGGCGCGTCCCCGCCCGGTGACCGTCGACCGGGCGGGGACGCGCGGGCGTCCGGCTATCCGGCGAACTCCGGCTGCGGCAGGCCCTTGCCCGCGCCCGGGACGACGAGCAGGGAGCCGGACATCGGGTGCGGCGCCGTGAGGCCCGTACGCGCTGTGGTGATGTACAGGTCGGTGAGGTCGGCGCCGCCGAACGCGCAGGCGGTGGGGCGCCGGACGGGCAGTTCGAGCACCCGCTCCAGCGCGCCGTCCGGCGTGTAGCGGCGGACCGCTCCGCCGTCCCAGAGGGCCACCCAGACGCAGCCCTCCGCGTCCACGGTCAGACCGTCGGGGAATCCGTCCTCCACGGTGGCGAACGGACGCCTGCCGACCGGCAGTCGATCGTCCCCGATGTCGAACACGTCGATGCGGCGGGTCGGCGAGTCGATGTAGTAGACACGGCGGCCGTCGGGGCTCCAGCCGGTGCCGTTGCTGACGCTCACGTCGTCGAGGATCGGGCGGACCGTGCCGTCGGGGGCGATCCGCGACAGCGTGCCCCCGCCGGGCGCCTCGTCGTAGCGCATGGTGCCGCACCACAGCGAGCCGTCCGGCGCGACGGCGGCGTCGTTGGCGCGCCGGCCGGGCACGGGCTCCCGGTGCAGCCAGCGGAACGAGCCGCCGGCCGGTGCGGCCGCGCCGCCCGCCGGCTCCGTGGCTCCCTCCGGCCCGGCACCGGAATCGCCGGACCCGGCGGGACCGTAAAGACCCACGCCGTCACGGAGGTTGACGACCAGGCCGCCGCCCGCGCGGGGCTTGGCCGCGCCCACGTGCTGTTCGGTGGCCAGCACCGTGCGGCGGCCGGAGGCGGGGTCGTAGGTGTGGATCCGGGAGCCGAGGATGTCGACCCAGATGAGCCGCCCCGCCCGGGCGTCCCAGGTCGGTCCCTCGCCGAGCGCCGCGTGCGCCTGGACCGCGACCTCGACGGCGGTCACCGCACGTTCCGGTGGCCGAGCCGCTCGGACAGCTCCTCGGCACCCTTGACCGCGAGCCGCTCCAGTTCGGCGCGGCGCTCGTCGCTCCAGCGGATCATCGGCACGGAGATGGAGAGCGCGGCGACGACGTGTCCCGCCCGGTCGCGCACGGGGGCGGCGACACAGCTCACGTCCGGGTTGGACTCACGGCTCTCGACGGCGATCCCGCGCCGGCGGATCTCGGCGAGGGCCTCGCGCAGGGCGCCCGGCTCGGTGATGCTGTTCGGGGTCATCGCCACGAGGTCGGCGTCGTCCGGGACGCGTGAGGTGAGCTCCGGCTCGGAGAGGGAGGCGAGCAGCATCTTGCCGACGGAGGTGCAGTGCGCGGGAAGGCGGCGCCCTGCGGCCGAGACCATGCGCACGGCGTGCGTGGAGTCGACCTTCGCGATGTAGATGACGTCGGTGCCTTCGAGGATCGCGACGTGTACGGTCTCGTCGCAGGTCTCGGCGACGGAACGGGCGACCTGCTGGCCCTCGGCCGCGAGGTCGAGCTGCTCGGCGTAGCGGCTGCCGAGCTGGTACGGGCGCACGCCGAGCCGATAGCGTCCCGGCTGGCCGGGCACCTGCACGATGTACGACCGCGCGGCGAGCGTGGTCACCAGCTCGTGCACGGTGGTGCGCGGAAGCTGGAGCTTGCGCACGATGTCGGGGGCGGAGAGCGTCCCGTCCCCGTCGAGAAAGAGCTCCAGTATGTCCAGAGCCCGGGTCACGGCAGGTACGAGGCGTCCCACAGCCGGCCCCCTCCCTTTTGTTCGAAATTTCAACAGACGATCGGGATGACGAACACAGGCTAGTCATTCGCCCCGGGGCGGGCAATGGTTTGCGGGTGCCGGGTGCGCGACCATGGAGCCCATGCCGGCCAGACGCCCCGCCACGCCCTTCACCCCGCTCGATTTCCAGCTCGTCCTGCTGCGCCGCATGGCCGACCACAACCCCGGCCCGGTCGAGGACGCCCGTCACGAGCTGGGCGTGTCCGTCGCGGACATGCGCGAGGCCAACCGGCGCTGGCAGGCCATGCTGCGTACCCCGCGGGCCCGCTCCGCCGCCTCGCGCTACCGTTCGGTCCTCGGCGCCCCCGAGTCGGTGTCCGAGCGCCGGATCGGCGATCTGACCTGCGAGGCCCTGCGGTGGCCCGTGCCGTTGTGGCCCGGCCTGCGCTTCGAGGTCCTGCTCGCCCCGAACGGCGTCGTCTGGAACGAATGGCTGGTTCGGGCCCCGGGCACCCCCGCCCCGGCGCTGGAGACCCTGGAGGATCTGGCCCCCTGGTGCTGCACGGTCGACGAGGTGGCCCGCGCCTTCGCCCCCGCCCGGCCGCTGGAGGGCACGGCCCCGACCCGGTGGGCTCTGGCGTTCACGGCGCCCGACGCGTCGGGCGTGCCGCACGCGTGCGCGGCGGAGTTCACCTGGGGGCTGCTGCAACGGGTGGGGGTCAAGGGGCCCGTACCGGATGGACCCGAGGCTCCCGGCCGGTAGGGGCCTCCGGAATCCCGGCCGGTGACGGGGATTCTTGGAACCTCAGGGCGCGGCTCTCAGGGGGCGGCGGCCTCGATGATCCGGTCCACGACGACGGGCAGCGACCCGGGGTGCAGCCACAGGAAGAGGTTCGGCTCGACGAGTTCCAGCTCCATCAGCCGGGGCTCGCCGTCCTCGCCGTCGACGAGGTCGACACGGGCGTAGAGCACACGGTCCGCGCCTCCCGGAACGGCGGCCAACGCCTTTTCGGCGACGGCCAGTTCGGCGGCGGTCGGCTCCCAGACCTCCAGGCGCGGGTGGGGCGTCTTGTCCGCGTCGTAGGGCGTCCCGGGCTCCAGCACGGCTCCCTTGCGGCTGGCGTGCAGCAGTCGTCCGCCGAAGAACTGGAGCGCCCGCTCGCCCTGGACGTCGATGCCGGTCACGTAGGGCTGGACCATGGCGGTCAGCCCTTCGGCGTGCATCCGGGCGAGCTGCCCGAGGGCCGTCTCCCGCTCCTTCGGCGTGTACCGGGCGGCGTAGCGCGCCCCCGCCCCCGCCGTGGGTTTCACGACGAAGTCGTGCCCGCCGGGCAGGTCGACCGGGTCCCCGGGCGCGAGATACCGGGTCGGCACCACCGGCACCCCCGCGTCCGCCAGGTCACCGAGGTACCGCTTGTCCGTGTTCCAGCGCACGACCGCCGCCGGATTCATCAGCCGGGTGAGCCCCGCGCACCGCTCGGCCCACCCCACGAACTCGGCCACGCGCCGGCTGTAGTCCCAGGTCGACCGGATCAGCGCCAGGTCGAACCCCGCCCAGTCGATCGCGGGATCGTCCCAGTGCACGATCTCCGCCACCGCCCCGGCGTCCTCCAGGGCTCCCCTCAGCACGGGCAGGTCCCGGTCCGCGCCGGGCTCCTCGCCCGGGTCGTAGGTGACGAGCGCGATACGGGCCACAACGGACTCCATCCTCGTACGACACCGGCACGGCACCGGCGCACGGCCCCGGACGCACCCCATCGGCACGCCGTCCCGGGCCCCGCCGCAGGCTAACAACCTCCCGCGCCCCCGGGCCGGGCCACACTTGACCTTCACCAAGGGGCAGGGCCCAGCATCGATGACGGAACGAGGACGCGGGACCGGATCCGAGCCGCGTGCGGCCCGGGTTCGGCCCGGGCACGGGAGCGACGGGGTGGATACGTGGACATGCTGACGATCGGGGCCTTCGCGAAGGCCTCCCGGCTGTCGCCCAAGGCACTGCGGCTCTACGACGAACTGGAGCTGCTGCGCCCCGCCCGGGTGGACCCCGGGACCGGGTACCGCTACTACGCGGCCGAACAGCTCGGACAGGCCCGGCTGGTGGCGTGGCTGCGGCGGCTCGGCATGCCGCTCGCCAGGATCCGGCGGGTGTGCGCCCTGGAACCGGGGCCGGCCGCGCGGGAGATCGGCGCGTACTGGGCCGGGGTCGAGGCCGAGACGGCCGCCCGCCGGGATCTGGCCGCGTTCCTCGTGGACCAACTGTCACCGTCCCCAGGGAAGGACACCACCATGCTGGAACTCCGTTGCTCCGCTCTCACCGACACCGGTCTGGTCCGCGAGGCGAACCAGGACAGCGTCCACGCGGGTGCCCGCGTCCTCGCGGTCGCCGACGGCTGGGGGCCGGGCGGCGCACCCGCGAGCACGGCGGCCGTACGGGCCCTGACGTTCCTGGACGACGAGCCGCTGTCGGCCGGTGGTGTGCTCAACCTGCTGGAGGACGCCGTGGAGGGCGCGGCGCAGGCGGTGGCGGACCTGGTGCCGCGGCACGCCACGGCGGGGGCGCCGGACGGCGGCGGCACCGGCAGCACGCTCACGGCCCTGGTGTGGACCGGTTCCCAGCTCGCGCTCGTCCACATCGGGGACTCCCGGGCCTATGTGCTCCGCGACGGCGGGCTGTTCCGGATCACCCACGACCACACGGTGGTCCAGTCGATGATCGACGAGGGCCGCCTCGCCCCGGAGGAGGCGGCCACGCATCCGCAGCGCGCCCTGCTGCTCAAGGCGCTGGGCAGCGCCGCGTCCGTACCGGAGCTGCGGCTTCAGGACGTCCGGCCGGGCGACCGCTATCTGCTGTGCTCGGACGGCCTGTCCACCGTCGTGCCGGACGAGGGGATCGAGCGGCTTCTCACGTCGGCGCCCGATCCCGGCACGGCCGTCCGGGCCCTGGTCGGGGCGGCGAACGACGCGGGCGGGCCGGACAACGTCAGTTGTGTGGTCGCGGACGTGGTCGAGACGGCCCGTGCGGCCGGACTCCGGTTCGGTTAGGGACCGTCCGGGCGGACTCCGATCCGGTCAGGGTCTGTCCGGACGGACTCCGGCCCGGGCAGGGTCTGTCCGGGCGGGCCTCGCGTCAGTCCTGGGGCCTGCGGTAGCCGAGGGAGGCCTCGATGGCGCGGCTCACCGGGTCGACGGGGGTGTGGTCGACGGGGCCGGTCACCCAGGAGCGGAAGACGCTCGCCAGTTGCAGGCCGAAGGCCTCGGCCTGCGCCTCGTCCGCCTGACGCGAACCGTCGCGGGCGGCGACGGCACGCGCGACCTCCTGCCGGAACGGCGTCGCCCGCGGTCCCGGTTCGTGCCAGCGGGAACGGTCCGAGAGGGCCGCCCGCGCCACGGCCGTCGCCCCGTCCACGTGGTGGTCGCGGTGGCCTTCCCTCATGTGCCACAACTCGTGCCCGAGGATGACGAGTTGCTGCACCGTCTCGGCACGCTCCTCGACAACGACGAGGTCGAAGTCGCTGAACTCCATCCACAAACCGGTGACTTCGATCTCGTCGGGGAAGCGCTCGAAGCGGAGCTGGACCGGACGGCCGCCCCGGCGCCGGCTCATCTCCTCGCAGAGGGCCTGCGCCAGCTCCCGCATGTCGACGGGCGTATCGATCCTTCTCCGCAGTACCCGGCCGAGCTCCACCGCCAGCGCCCGCATCTCGGAGCGGGCTCCGCGCGGACGCAGCGCCGCCACGAACCTTCCGACGGAGCCGGCAGGCCTCGTCGTCATCGCTCCGCCTCCTCACCGTCCGGCAGGACCGCGGGAAGGTGCGGCGGGGACTCACTCACCAAAGGTCTCCCGGCAGTTGACTCGTCAAGTTGTGACGCGAGCCCGACACTACGTGTCCGGGTCCGTCCACGCCACGGTTCCCCGGCGATCGTTCCCCGTTTCGCGGCGATCCCTACGGAGCCTGCGCTCCCCCTCCACGTCCTCGGCGCGATCGGGCGGCCGACCGCCCGGTGCGGGATTCCGATCGTGTAGGAAGAACGTGTCCCTCCCGGTGAAGTCCTCTCGGCAAGGAGTCCTCGTGTTCTCCCTCTTCCCGGCCCTGGTGGGCGGCTCGGTCGCGGACCGGTCCGCGCTGCGCTTCGGCGATCGGTCCCTGACGTACGCGGAACTGGCCGCCTCGGCGCAGGCACTGGCCGCGCGGCTCGACGGCGCCGGGAGGGTCGCCGTCTGGGCCACGCCGGCCCTGGAGACGGCCGTGGGTGTCGTCGCCGCGCTGCTCGCCGGGGTGCCGGCCGTGCCGCTGAACCCGAAGTCGGGGGAGACGGAACTCGGCCACATCCTGGGTGACAGCACGCCGTCCCTGGTGCTCGCGGCTCCGGGCGACCGGCTGCCCGCGGCGCTCGAGGCGCTGGAGCGCGTGGACGTGGAGGTGAACGCCGAGGCGTCGGCGACGGCCCGAGCGGAGTGGGAGGCAGGCGCGGGGGCCGAGGGCGCGGGGGCCGAGGGCGCGACGGCAACCGGCTCCGGCACGGTCACCGATCCCGCCGCCCCGGCCCTGATCGTCTACACCTCCGGAACCACCGGCCCGCCCAAGGGCGCGGTCATCCCGCGCCGCGCGATCGCCGCCACCCTGGACGCCCTGGCCGACGCCTGGCAGTGGACCGGCGACGACGTGCTGGTGCACGGCCTGCCGCTGTTCCATGTGCACGGGCTGATCATCGGCATCCTGGGCCCGCTGCGGCGCGGCGGGTCCGTGCGGCATCTGGGCCGGTTCAGCGCGGAGGGCGTGGCGCGGGAGCTGGGCGCCGAGGCGACCATGCTGTTCGGGGTGCCGACGATGTACCACCGGCTCGCCGAGGCGCTCGGCGAGGACCCCGGGCTCGCGAAGGCGCTGGGCGGGGCACGGCTGCTGGTGTCGGGTTCGGCGGCGCTGCCGCTCCACGACCACGAGCGGATCAGTGCCGCGACCGGGCGCGGGGTCGTCGAGCGGTACGGCATGACAGAGACCCTGATGAACACGAGCGTACGGGCCGACGGGGAGGTCCGCCCCGGCACGGTGGGCGTGCCGCTGCCCGGCGTCGGTCTGCGGCTCGTCGAGGAGGACGGGACGGCGATCGCGTGGTACGAGGCCGACGGCACACCGGCCGGGACGTACGACGGCGAGAGTGTGGGCGAGATCCAGGTGCGGGGGCCGAACCTCTTCACCGAGTACCTGAACCGGCCCGACGCCACGGCCGCCGCGTACACCGCCGACGGCTGGTTCCGCACCGGCGACATGGCGGTTCTCGACCCCGACGGCTCGGTCCGTATCGTCGGCCGCAAGGCCACCGACCTGATCAAGAGCGGCGGTTACAAGATCGGCGCGGGCGAGATCGAGAACGCGCTCCTCGAACACCCCGGGGTGCGCGAGGCCGCCGTCGCCGGGGAGCCGGACGCCGACCTCGGTGAGCGCGTCGCGGCCTGGATCGTCCCGCTCGACCCCCAGGCGCCGCCGTCCGCGGACGAGCTGGCCGACCACGTGGCCCGGCGCCTCTCCCCGCACAAACGGCCGCGCACCGTGCGCTTCCTGGAAGAGCTGCCCCGCAACGACATGGGCAAGATCCTGAAGCGGGAGCTGCCGCGTGACTGAACGGATCTCGGCCCGTGAGGCCATCGCCCTCGTCACCGACAGCTTCGCCGAACTCCCCTCCCCCGAAGGCGAGTTCCCGCACGATGGCCCGCTCTCCTGGAAGGGGTACGGCGACGCGCGGGCGCGTGCGGCGGCCCGTACCGGCGAGGAGGAGTCCGTCGTCTGCGGTACCGCGACGTTCGGGACGGCGAGTTTCGGCACCACGATCGACGGCAGGGATCCGCTCGGTCCGGTCACCGCCGTCCTCGTCGTCTTCGAGTTCGGCTTCCTCGGCGGTTCCCTCGGCGAACGCACCGGGGACCGTCTGGAAGCGGCCTACGACTACGCCCGTACGCACCGGCTGCCGGTCGTCTCGCTGGTCGCCACGGGCGGCAGCCGGATGCAGGAGGGCATGCTCGCGCTGACCCAGCTCCAGCGGGTGGCACGGCAGTCGGCGCTCGTCAGGGAGGCGGGGCTCGCGCAGGTCGCGGTGCTGCGGGACCCGACGACGGGAGGAGGCTGGGCCACGCTCGGCGCGGGCGCCGATGTGACCTTGGCGCTGCCGGGTGCCCAGGTCGCCTTCGCGGGCTCCCGGGTCCGCCCGCCCGACGCGGACCCGGCCGCGTACACCGCCGAGGCGCAGGTCGCGGCGGGCTCGGTCGACGCCCTCGTGCCGCAGGACGGGCTGCGGGAGGCGCTCGCCCTGTGGCTGGACCTGCTCACCCGGCCCGCCGTCGGGGCGGCGCCCGTCCCGGCCGCGCTGGGTGACGCGACCGACCCGCCCGCGACGGGCTGGGAGGCGGTGCGGCGCGCCCGGTCCGCCGAACGCCCGCGCGCCGAGGCCTACTTGGACGCGTACTTCACCCGTCGGGCGGCGATCGGCGGCGACCGCTGCGGCGGCACCGACGACGGCGTGCTGTGCGGCTTCGGCCGCGCGCACGACGGGCGGACCGTCGCGTACGCCGCCCAGCGCGGGACACCGACCCGTCCCGCCGGATACCGCACGGCGGCCCGGCTGGTGCGGATGGCGGGACGGCTCGGCATCCCGGTCCTGACGCTGGTGGACACCCCGGGCGCCGCGAACGACGCGCTCGCCGAGCGGCAGGGGGCCGGTTCGGCGATCGCGGACCTGTTCGCGGCGGTCGCCGGCGCCCGGACTCCCGTCACCACGCTGGTGATCGGTGAGGGCGGCTCGGGCGGGGCGCTGGCGCTGGCCGCTCCCGGCAACACCTGGGCCACGCCGGACAGTTACTTCTCCGTCATCGCGCCGGAGTCGGCGGCCGCGATCCTCAAGCGGCCCGCCGACGAGGTCCGGGCGACGGCCGCCCAGCTCCGGGTACGGCCGCAGGACCTGCTGGACCTGGGAGTGATCCGGGGCATCTCGCCGCACCGCCCCTGAGGGCGAACGGACGGCGGCCGCCGGTTCCTCACTCCCGGGAGGACCCGACGGCCGCCTGCTCACGCGGGCGCCACGGCGGTGGGCGCCTGCTCACACGGGCGCCACGGCCCCACGGCGACGGCCGCCCGCTCTCCGTGCCGCCACCGTGGCGGCGTGCCGGAGGGAAGGGGGACCGGGCGGCGGGCTCCCGCCCCGGGCGGCCCGCCACCCGGCGACCGGTCACCGGACACCCACCGCCCGGATGATCTCCTGGCGGACCGAGCCGCCCCGGTCGTCGTGGGCGGAGGCCCGCAGCGACACGAAATCGGCGCCGCGCGGAACGTTCAGCGTGCCCTTCCAGCGGGCCGTGCCGCCGCCGCTCAGCGGGACCGTCTTCCAGGTGGCCCCGTCGTCGTAGGACACCTCCAGCTTTCCGCCGCCGAGGGTGCCGGTGTCCGGCGCGCCCTTCACGTACTCGGCGTGGATGCTCACCGGTACCCGGCCGCCGCGCACGTCGCCCGCGAGGTCGGTGTCGACGTCGTAGCCGAGGTTGACGAGCGGGAGGAAGGTCCAGTGGTCGTCGGGGGTGGCGGCCGAGCGGACGGTCCACTCGGTGTGGCCCTTGGTGGACAGCTTCCAGCGCTCGGGGTCGAGGGTGGTGTCCGTGACGACCTTGTAGGTGTGCTCGTCGGCGGGCGCGTCCCAGACGTATCCCGCGGAGCTCTGCCGCCGGGCGAGCAGGACACCGTCCTGGTAGACCGCGGTGAACTGCGTCATCCCGGTGTCGTCGCTCCACACGTCGCCGAAGCCGGTGTGGTCGGGCCCGGAGTCGCCCCAGCCGGGCGTGTTGAACTGGATGACGTTGCCCGAGCGCTGCTGGCCCCAGCCGAGTCCGGTGCCGAGCCAGGGGTGCCAGACGGGCTTGAACCAGTTCAGGGTCCGGTGGGTGCCGCCCCGGTAGGGGACCAGGCCGCTGCGCTCCTCCAGCGCGCCCGTCCCGACGTTCACGGACTCCATCCAGGTCTGTCCGGTGCCGGTGGAGACGTAGTCGGTGCGCTCGGCCGGGTAGTCGATCCGCTCCTGGAAGCCGAGTCCGATGGGGAAGGGGTCGACGATCGAGTAGCGGTACTCGCTGCCCGAGACGGGCTTCACCGCGTGGAACTTCGTGTCCAGAACGGCCAGTTCACCGCTGCCGGGCTCATAGGCGAGACTCCGGTCCGGGACGGCTCCCGTGTAGCCGTGCGAAAGGTCGTACACGTACGGCGAGTTGCGCGTGCCGGTCATGTCGACGGTCCGCCGCGCGCGCAGCCGTGCGGCGTCGGCCGCATTGACCGTGGCGACCTGCAGCGGCCGGTTCTCGTAGGCGTCCGTGCCGAACCAGGCGTTGAGGCGTCCCGGCGAGTCGTCGGTGACGAACAGGGCCTTGGCGCCCGCGTCCTGGGCCGCCTGGGCGAGCGCGGCCGGCGAGACGCCGTCGGTGAGTCGCGCGAGCACGGCCTTGCCGCTCACGCCGGTGAACGGTCCGCTTCCGACGTCGACCAGCGGCAGCCGGGTGCGGCCCTCGGTCAGCGTGGCTCCCGGCTGGAAGACCGTCTCCTTGACGCCCGCGACCTCGAGGAGCGGCTTCCCCAGCCGCCACACGGTCCGGTAGTCGAAGGCGCCCTCGGTGACCTTCGGGGTCGGCGCGGCGAAGACGCTGTCGTACTTGACGGGAAGCTGGACCGCGTCGAACAGGTCGGAGCCGCCGCCTGAGCGGTCGTACTCCATGATCAGTTGCCGGGTCTCGGTGCGCCGGTCGACCTTGGCGCTGATCTCCCGCAACGTCCTTCCGTCCAGGGTGACTTCGCGGTCCCGGTCGAGGGCGATCTGGGGTGCGGCGAGGAAGCCGAGGCCGAGGGAGTCGGCGCCGTGGCTGCCGCGCACGTCGAGGAACGACGTGAGGCTGTACGTGCCGGGGCGCAGCCGCAGCTTCAGCGTGCCGGAGTCGTCGACGGCCGCGGGGTACGCGTCGACGTCCTTCGCGAGCTGCTGCACGACGAGGTAGGCCGCGGCCGGGCCGCCGTCCCGGTCCTTCACATGGACGGTGAGCGTGTACCGCTCCTCCTCCTTGACCAGCCCGAACGCGGTGTGCGCGACGGGGGTGCCGTCCACCGACGCCACGATCCGCCCCGAGGTCTGGCCCACGGGCGCCGTCCGGCCGTCGCCGGTGAGCGTGGTGGAGGCGGTGCCGTGCGCGGGCACCGTGAGCGTGGTGTCGGCGAGGGTGGCGACACCCTCGCCGGCCCCCTCCGCGGCGAGCGTCAACTCCACCGCCGCGTCGGAGAAGTTGGAGTAGGTGATGGTCTTGGTGACGGGCTTGTCGTCCTCGTAGGGCCAGCCGACGAAGCCGAGGTCGACGCTGCCCGTGGCGGTGACCTTCGCGTCGACCGCGTCCGGGACGCTCACCCGGCCCGCGCCCAACTGGTACGCGGAGGCGTCGAGTTCCTTGGAGGTGGACATCAGCGCGTCCTTGAGCTGCGCGCCGGTCCAATCGGGGTGTTCCTGGGCGAGCAGCGCGGCCACACCGGCGACGTGCGGGGTCGCCATCGACGTACCGCTCATGGAGGTGTAGTAGCCGCTGCCGCTCACGAGCTGGGAGCGGGCGGCGAGGATGTCGACGCCGGGGGCGGAGAGGTCGGGCTTGAGCGCGTTGTCGCCGTAGCGGGGTCCGGCGCTGGTGAAGTAGGCGGCCTCGTCGGCGGAGTCGACCGCGCCGATGGTCAGGGCGGAGTCGGCGGCGCCGGGTGAGCCGATGGAGGAGGGGGCGCCGGTGTTTCCCGCGGCGATGACGAAGAGGGCGCCGGTCTCCTGCGAGAGGGTGTCGACGGCCGCGGCCATGGGGTCGGTGCCGTCGCTCGGTTCGGTCGAACCGAGGCTCATCGAGATGACCTTGGCGTGCACGTCGTGCGCGGCCCACTCCATGCCGGCGATGATCTGCGACTCGCTGCCCGAGCCCTGGTCGCTGAGCACCTTGCCGACGGCGAGCGTGGCCTCGGGGGCGACGCCCTTCTCCTGGCCGTCGGAGGCGGCGCCGCTGCCGCCGACGGTGGAGGTGACGTGCGTGCCGTGCCCGTTGCGGTCGGCGACCTCCTCCCCGTCGATGAAGCTCTTGGTCTGCGCGACCCGGCCGGCCAGGTCGGGGTGGCTCGTGTCGACGCCGGTGTCGAGGACGGCGACGGTCACGCCCTTGCCGGTGAGCCCGGCCTCCCAGGCCTTCGGGGTGCCGATCTGCGCGTTGCTCTCGGCCATGTCGGCCTTGACGCGTCCGTCGAGCCAGACCTTGCCGATCCCGGCCTGACGGGTCATCGCCTTCCAGAAGGTCCGGCCCTTGTCCGCGTCGACGGCCGCGCCGCGGATGCTCGGCAGGGATCGCGTCCGCTCGGCTCCGCCCGGGACCGTGGTGCGTGCCTTCGGGTCGTACGTCACGATCAGCGGCAGCTCACCGGTCTGCCCGTCGGTGAGCCCCTGCCGTATCAGCTCGCCGACGTCGAACAGCCGCCGGTCGAGGGTGCCGGCCTTCAGGTACGGCAGCGCCTCGTCCGGTACGACGGTGACGGTCCCGTTCGCGACCTGGGTGCGCACGGCCCCGGTGGCCCCTCGGGGACGTACGACGGAGACGGTCTTCTTCCCGCCGCCGACGTCGGTGACGGTGACCTTGTCCCCGGTCACGAGGGTGACGGTGTGTGCGGTGCGGGCGGCTTTCGTCGCGGCCGGGGCGGCGGTGGTGCCCGCCGCGGCCTGCGCGCCGGCCCGGCCCGTGGGCAGCAGCGCGAACACGAGCCCCGCCGACAGCAGCGCCGCCGGTCGCATCAGTGGTCCTCTGGTCATTCATGGCCTCTCTTCGTCGGCCGTGCGCGCACCGGGCAGGGGGTGGCGCCCGGTACTTGCGAAGAGTGTCGGGGGGCTTGTGTTGCCGTGACATCGACGGAGCCTGGCGGGAAGGCGCCCTGGCGGCTTCCCGCCAGGACATGCCGGTAGGAGCCGCAGAAACCGGGACAGTCTCAAGTGGCTTGTGCGGCAACGCCGTTGTGCCGGTGGACCGCCCGGCGCTCCGGACGCTCGGCGACGGAGGACCGGGGCCCGGCTCCCTGGGTTCGAGCCCGGCCGGCGGCTCGCGGGCGCGTCATGGCTCCCCCGGATCACCCGTCCGGCGGCACCTCGCCCGGCGGTCCAAAAGGGGCGCGAACCCGGCCGCGCACGCAGGATGCGAGTCAAGGACCGCCGCCCGGCGGAGCCCCACGGTCTGCGCTCTCGGGAGGGCCTGCCATGACCGCCAGTCTGGAGCAGCTTCGCCGCTGTCACTTCGCCGTCGACCTGGGCGCGGCGCGGACCCGTGTGTGGGTGCGGGGCGGGGGCCTGGTCGTCGATCAGCCGAGCGTCGCGGCGATCAACACGAAGACGGGCGCGCTGATCGCGGTCGGGGAGTTCGCGGAGCGGATGACGGGCCGCACCCCCGACTACATCCGGGTGGTGCGCCCGGTGTCCGGCGGCACCGTCGTCGACATCGACATGGCCCAGCGGATGCTGCGCCAGCTCCTGGGGGACAAGGTCCGGCGCACCCTGCGCCGCAAGCCCCGCCTGCGGGCCGCGGCCTGCACCCCGCACGACGCGGGCCCGCTGGCCCAGCGGGCCACGATCGAGACGCTGGTCGGGCTCGGGGCGCGGCGGGTCGAGCTCGTCGACACCCTCATCGCGGCGGCGGTCGGCTGCGGGCTGCCCGTCGAACGTCCCGAGGCCACCATGATCATGGTGTGCGGGGCCGCCGCGACCCAGCTCGCCGTGCTGTCGCTGGGCTCGATCGTCACCGCCGAGCGCATCCCGGTCGGCGGTGAGGCCGTCGACCACGCGATCGTGCAGCACCTGCGCCACCAGCACGAACTGATGCTGCCGAGTCAGGCCGTACGACCTCTGCAGCTCGCCCTCTCCGGGAACGGGCTGACCCCGCACGGGCCGGCCCTGACCGAGATCCACGGGCGGGACGTGGCGACCGGGCTGGCGCGTTCGGTGAAGGTCGACACCGCCGCCGTCCGCATGGCGATCGAGACGCCGCTGACCGCCGTACTGGACGGAATCGGCAAGGTGCTGCGGTCCTGCCCGCCCGATCTGGTGGCGGACGTCGCCGACCGCGGGATCATGATGGTCGGCGGCAGCGCGCTGCTCCCCGGGCTCGACCAGATGCTCCGGCAGGCGACCGGTGTGCCCGTCCACATCGCCGAGCGGCCCGAACTCTGTGCCGTCCAGGGCCTCGGCTACATGTTGGAGGGCAAGATCGAGCCGATGATCCTGAACCCCCTGGCCAACTGACGCACCGGCGGACCGGCGAACCGGTGTCCGAGGGGCCTCGTGCGACCGACCCCGTGCCCGGACTCCCGCCGCTGCTGGAGGCGGTCCTCAGCGTCGGCACCGAACTCGAACTGCGGGCGACCCTCCAGCGGATCGTGGACGCCGCCGCCGAGCTGACCGGGGCCCGGTACGCGGTGCTGGGGATGCGGGACCCTGCGCGGGACGGGCTGGTACGGATCCGCACGGCGAGTCCGCACCTCCCGGAGACGGGCCCTCCGTCCGAGGAGGCCGGGACGTCCGAGGAGCCCGGGACGTCCGAGGAGTCCCGGGGGCCGAAGGAGTCCGGAGCGCCGGAGGAGTCCCGGGCGCCGGAGGAGTCCTCGGCCTCCGCGAAATCCGGGGCCCCCGAGGAGTCCGGGGCGCCCGAGGAGTCCCCCCACCCTTCCCCCGGTCACCGGGAGCCGCAGGAAGTCGACATCTGTCTGGACGTTCCCATCCGGGTCGACGACGAGGTGTTCGGCAACCTCTGTCTCGCGGACAAGTCCACCGGGCCCGTGACCCGCGAGGACGAGCAGGTGGTGCGCCTGCTCGCCGCGCAGGCCGGTATCGCGATCGCCAACGCCCGGCTGTACGGGACGGCCCGGCAGCGGGAGCGCTGGATCGAGGGCGCCGCCGCCGTCACCACCACCCTGCTCAGCGGCGGGACCGCGGCCGACGCGCTGACCGCGGTCGCCGAACGCGCCAGGATTCTCGCGGGAGCCGCGGCGGGGATCATCCTCAAGCCCACGGCCGAGGGCGGCATGGAGATCGTGGTCGCCTCCACCCCCGGGGACCCCGCCGGCCTCGTGGGCACCACCATCGCGCCCGGCAGTCCCGTCCTCGAACAACTCCTCGGCGGGGAGCCGGTTTTCATCGAGGACGCGGCGACCGACCCGCTGATGACGACCCCCGTACGGTCCCGGTTCGGGCCGAGCATGATGCTGCCCCTGCAGACCGAGGGTCGGCTCATCGGCACGCTGGCCCTGCCGCGCGGGCGGGGCGACCGTCCGTACACCGAGGTCGAACGCCTGCTGGCCATCCAGTTCGCCTCGCAGGTCGCGCTCGCCCTGGTCCTCGCCGACGCCCGGCACAGCCGTGAACTCCTCGCGGTCTACGAGGACCGCGACCGCATCGCCCGTGACCTGCACGATCTCGTCGTACAGCGCCTCTTCGCGACCGGCATGATGCTGGAGTCGACCCAGCGCAGGAACGCCGCGAACGGGGGCGACGACGGGCGGGCGGAGGAGGTGTCGGCGACCCTCGGCCGGGCGGTCGACGAACTGGAGGCCACGGTCCAGGAGGTACGCACCGCCATCTTCGCGCTGCAGCAGCCGCCGGCCGACGCCCCCACCACGTTCCGCGGCAAGGTCCTGCGCGAGACGGCCGGCGCGGCGGCGGTCCTCGGCGTCCAGCCGTCCACCCGGTTCACGGGCCCGGTGGAGAACAGGATCACGGACCCGGTGGCGGGCCGGCTGCTCTCCGTGCTGCGGCGCGCCTTGGCCGCCGCCTCGCGGCGATCCGGGGTGTCGCGGATCGAGGTCGCCGTCGATGTGACGGTGACCCTGCCGGACGGCCGCCCCGGCGTCCGCCTGACCGTCCACGACGACGGCACCCCGAACGGCGCCTCGGCGGACCCGGACGTCACCTGGCAGGCACCGCTGTGACGGCCGGGGGCGGTGGAGGGCGGGCCTCGATCCCGCGGGGGGGCGCACCCGGACCGGGACGGGGGCACCGTACCGGTCACCGCGGAGAACACCGCCGACTTCCAGGTGACGGGCGCCGAACCGGCGGACCGCGTCGGCGACACGGTCGGCACGGACGACCGGACACACCGTCCGGACAGGACACGGCCCGCCGGGAATCCACCAGGCGGGCCGTGCCGTTCGCACCGGCGGACGAGTCGGTGCGGGTGAGTCGGGGCGCGTGCGTCAGTACGGCAGGAGTCGGCCCGACGGCGTCCTGCGGTCGATCGGCATCTCGCGCGGAGCGGCGGGCCGACGGTTGACGCGAATCCGGATCTGACGGTTCATGACCCCTCCTCATGGCTGATGAGACCGGCGTCCTCGTCGACGCGCATAGACGCATGGTGCCCACGGATGCGCCCCTCCTACCCTCCGAGCAGCATGTTCCGTCCCGGCTCCGCCGCACCGGCCCCCAGCCCGGCCGCGCCCCGACGCGCAAACGGCGCTTTCGGTTGTTCGCGGCTGATTGTCCGTGTTCACCTGGGCTCATGAACAGCACACACAGCGCGCGCCTCACGCAGTGGTGGGAAGCTCTGGAGCCTTCGGCGCGGAAGGCGGTCCTCGATCTCCACCTGGTCGAGGGCGACAGGCTGCCCGAGCAGTTCGTGCGGAGTCTCGCGGACCACGGCATCCATCCCGTCCAGTGGGAGGAACCGGAGGCCGGGCACATCGTGCCCGGGGAGGTGGTGGGCTTCCTCGCCGGGAAGCGGTCCGCGAGCGGCTGACCCTGCCTCCCGCGGGCCTGATCGCGCTCCGGCGTCGCCGCCCGTGTCCCATGCCCGTCCCAGAGGTGTTGCGTTCCCGCAGGTCACGCGGGTGGGACTGTCCCGTCGTCCCGATCCGGATCAAGAGGATCCGCCGCGGGACAGGCGCTGCCAGCCTGGTCGGCGGCCGGGGTTTCCCGGCTACTGATCAGAGGGGGAACACCAGATGGGAACAAGGACGCTACTGCGGGGTCTGACCCTCGCCGTGGCAGCGGTCCTGCCCCTGTGCGGGCCGGCGGCGGTGCAAGCTGCGCCGGCCGCCGCGGTCGCGGTCTGCGGGCACACGAGCGAACAGCCCACGCTGAAGCAGGGATCCACGGGGGACGCGACGGTCGAGGCGCAGTGCGAACTCGACCTGGCGACGAAACCGAGCCGGTACACGCCGATCGCGGCGGACGGCTCGTTCGGAGCGGCGACCGAGACACGGGTCAAGGAGTTCCAGCGGTGCGCCGGGCTGAGCGCGGACGGCGTGCTCGGCCCGAACACCTGGGCGGCGCTGAACACCTGGGCCGCTCAGCCGCACACCTGCGCGACCCAGGGCACGGCAGGGACGGCGCAGGCGACCGTGTGCGGCCACACCGACGCGCGCCCGACCCTGAAGAAGGGCGCGAAGAGCGAGGAGGTCAAGGAGGTCCAGTGCCGGCTGAACCTGGCCATGGAGCCGTTCCACTATCCGCCGCTGACGATCGACGGCGACTTCGGGGGCGGCACCGAGGACCGGGTCGTCGAGCTCCAGCACTGCGCCAACCTCGGCGCCGACGGCACCGTGGGCCCCAACACCTGGGCGAAGCTGGTGGACTGGTCCAGCCGTAACGCGTACTGCACGCCGCCCCACCCCGCCGGCCACCCGATCGACGGCCTGGACACGGCCAAGTACCAGCACCCCGGTGGCGCGCCCATCGACTGGAAGGCCGTACGGGCCTCGGGCGCCGAGTTCGCGACGGTCAAGGCCACCCGCGGCATGAACGTCACCGACGAATACCTCGCCACCGACCTCGAAGGGGCCAGGACGGCGGGGCTGGCCGTGGCGCCGTACCACTTCTACACGGGCACGGCGGCCGACACGGGTGCCGCGCAGGCCGACCGGTTCATCGCCGCCGTGCGGGCGACCGGCTACACGGGGAAGCGGGCCGGCGACCTTCCGCCGATCTTCGACCTGGAGCGCATGGACGACGGCAGCGGACGCTGTCCCACCTACGGCACGGTGGCCGACGCCAAGGCCTGGCTCGACCGGGTGGAGAACGCCTTCGGCCGCGTTCCGATGATCTACACCCAGAAGTCCTTCCTGGACGACTGCATGGGGTCGACCACCGCCTTCGCCCGGTATCCGCTGCAACTCGCGGACTACCGCCAGTCGATCACCCAGCCGCCGGTACCGAACGGCTCGACGACCTGGGCGATGTGGCAGTACACCGACGCCGCGGTCTTCCCGGGCCTGCGGGCGCCGGCGACCGGTGACGTGTTCAACGGCACCCAGGCCGACCTGGACAGGCTGGCCAACCGGTGACCCCGGCCGCCACCGCCGCCCTACCGAGGAGCGTCCCCATGACCGCCCGGTTCGCCCGCGCGTCCCTCGTCGCCCTGCTCGTCACCCTGGGCTTCACCGTCCCGGCGCCCGCCTCGGCCGCCGCCGCCACGAGCTGTTACGGCGGAGCGGTCACGGTGCACTACGGGGAGGTGCGCGATTTCGGCCCGTACGTGACCACGAGCCGCTGCACGGACATCAACATGCGGATGACCGGCGGCGACGCCGAGTTCGGCTGGGCCTGCGTGCAGTTCGCGAGGGCCGGCGCCTGCAACTACTGGACCAAGATCGGCCGGAGCTGGACGACCATCGCCACCGACGTCCTGAACGGAACCAGGTTCACCGTGCCCAACGGCGTTGATCTGGAAGGCAGTTCCGCCACCTTCCAGATCGCCTTCTGATCTCCCGCCCACTTCACCGAACGGAGACCACCATGATCAAGACCAGGGCGCTCGCCTCGGCTCTCGTCACCGTGGCCGCACTGCTGGGAGCGGGTGCCGCGCCCGCCGCCGCACAGTCCTCGGCCGCGGCGACCAGCTGCTACGGCGGCGCGAAGAACCTGAACTACCGCTACCAGGTGGGACCCAAGGACTTCGGCCCCTTCACCACGTCCTCGCGGTGCGGTGACATCAACATGCGGCTCACCACGGACGACGGCGGGTTCCTGTACGCCTGCGTGGTGTTCGTCGACCACACCGACAAGTGCAACCACGACAACACGTACTCCCTCCACGGCACCCCGTGGGCGACGGTCGCCACCGAGGTCAAGGACGGCACCCGCTTCGTCCTGCGTGTCGGCCCCTATGACACCGACGCGCAGAACGTGAACTTCCAGCTCGCCTACTGACCTCCTTCCGCTCCTTCTCGCACCACCGTCCCGAAAGGACGACGATGACCTTCCTCTTCCGTTCCTCCGGCGGCCGTTCCCTCGGCAGCCGCCCCCTCGACCGCCGCAGCATGCTGCGCGGCACGCTCGCCGTCGGCGCCGGCGTCGCGTTCGGCCAGGTCCTGTTCTCCGGTGTCGCGCAGGCCTACTCGTGGTCGCGCACCATGAAGCAGGGCGACAGCGGCGCCGACGTGCTGGAGCTGCAGATCCGGGTCTCGGGCTGGGCGGCCGACAGCGCGAGCCACACCCGGGTCGGCCTGGACGGCGACTTCGGTCCCGGCACGGCCGCGGCCGTCAAGCGGTTCCAGGCGGCGTACGGTCTCGACAACGACGGGGTCGCCGGTCCCAACACCCAGGCGAAGCTCAACGCTCTGGAGCAGTCGGACGGTTCCACGGCCCACTTCAACTGGAGCGAGTTCGTGGACCAGTCGAGCGGCACCTTCAACGGCGGCAAGCTGAGCGCGGCGGACACGAAGGAGAACGCCCGCCGCTGCATGTACAAGCTGGAAGCGCTGCGCAAGAAGCTGGGCGACAAGCCGATCACCGTCAACTCCGGCTTCCGCAGCATCGCGCACAACGCCGACATCGGCGGGGCCAGCGACAGCATGCACCTGTACGGCACCGCGGCCGACCTCGACGTTCCCGGCGTGGCCACCAAGACCGTCTACCAGAAGGCGGAGACCTGCGGGTTCTCCGGCCTGGAGCGGTACACCGTCGACCACCAGCACGTCGACAGCCGGGCCGACCTCGGCCGCGACTGGTGGTGGGAGAGCGGCACGGTCTGACGCTCCTGGTGATCCGGAGCCGGAGGTCCCGGTGACCCCGAGCCGGGGGTCCCGGTGATCGGGAGCCGGGGGTCCCGGTGATCGGGAGCCGGGGTCCCGGTGATCGGGAGCACGGAGGTCCCGGTGACCCGGAGTTCCGAGGTCCCGGTGATCCGGAACGCGGGGGTCCCGGGTATCGCGGGGCAGTACCCGGGACCTCCGTGCTCCGTCTCTGCGGTGCGGCCTTCCGCCTTCAGCTCTTCGCCGTGTCCTTCACGCCCTTCGAGTCCTTCGAGTCCTTCAGCGCCGCCTCGCAGGAGGGCCAGTCGTGGAAGTCGTGCCGGACGCTCCACAACCGGTGGGCCGCCCGGATGTTCCACTCCGGGTCGAACGCCCGCCGCGGGGTGCCTCCGAGCTCCCGCAGGCGGACGTCGGAGATCTGGAACACGCCCCAGTTGCGGCTGCCGTTGGTGTTGGGCAGCACCCACAGCGGGTCGAGGAAGGAGGCGCAGCGGGCGATGGCCACGGCGGTGCCGGGGTCCTCGGCGAACACCTCGCGGATCCGCTTCGCCACGCGGTCCGGCGACCAGGTGGCCATGCTCACCTTCCGCGCGTAGAGCGCCTTCCTCGTCCCCTCGTCGACCACACTGCTGGCCGGCATACCCGCCAGCACCTGGAACGCGGTGAGCCGGCGCAGAGTCTCGGGCCCGAAGTCGCCGTCGACGGCGAGCCTGCCCTTGGCCCGCACCAGCAGCGTCTGGACCTCACGCACGCACTCGTCGTGCTGGCCCATGCTCACCGACTTGCACGCGGAGGAGTACAACAGCCCCTCCTCGGACGACGGCGGGGCATCGGCGGGCATCCATACGAAGCCGGCCACCAGCCCCGTCACGACCACGACCGCGCCGGCCAGGACCGCGAAACGCGAGGACAGCTTCTCGGGCAGCCGGGGCCGTCGCGGCTGCCCGGCCCCGGCGGGGAGGGGCTCCGGCGGGACGGCGTCGCCCGGTCCGGGGTCCGTCCCGGCCGACACGGCCGGAGCATCCTCCGCCGGCGCCGCTGCCGGTGCCTCCGCCGGTGCCGGTTCCGCCTGGCCCTCGACGGCCGGGTCGGTCGCGGTGGTCACGGCCGGCACGTTCCGGTCGGTGTCCGCCAGCGCCCACAGGCGGTGGAGTTCGCGGAGCTCCTCCGGACTGGCCCCGCACACCTTGCCGAAGGAGTGCACGACCCGGTAGTCGCCCGGGACGCTGAGGCCGGAGCAGTAGCGATGCAGACTGGAGCCGCTCACGCCCGCTTCCTTGCCGAGGCGGTCATAGCCCCGGCCACTGCGGTCCTTCAGCATCCGAAGGCAGGCGGCGAACTTCTCGGTTTGCGAAGGGGCAGCCACGTATCCACCCTTGCTGAAGCCTCTACTGACGGGTAGAAGCTACACCGCGAAAACTGTGCGCGCTCTTTGAGCGCCGGAATGCGATCGTCAACAACCCCTGGAATGGCGCCATTTGAAAGGCCGTCACCAGTCGTCACCGACGGACCGTGCGTGGGCGGCGCTGCCACCGTGGCGGAAAGCGCGTCAACTCGTGTCCCACAAGGTGACCGTCCTGCCGGCGCCGCAGCCGGCCAGCAGCCGTCCGTCCGGGCGGAAGGCCAGAGCCCGCACGGCGCCGCGGTGGCCGACGAGTGCGGCGGTCGCGGTCAGGTGCGCGGGGTCGGTGACGTCCCACAGGGTGACGGTCGCGTTCTCGCCGCCGGAGGCCAGCGACCGCCCGTCGGGGTTGAACGCCACCGCGTACACCTGCGCCGTGTCCCCACCGCGGGCCAGGGGGACGATCCCCGTGCCCGTCCTCACCGGGTGCGCCGGGTCGCCGACATCCCACACCGTGACGGCTCCTTGCCGCCACGACCCGTACGTGCCGGAGACCACGCCCAGATCCCCGCTTCCGGTGACCAGCAACCGGCCGTCCGGGCTGAACCCCACCGCGTGGACGGCGGGCGCCCCGCCCGAGGTCAACGCCTTCGCCCAGTCACGGACCTGCGGCCGGACGACGGCGGTCAGGACCGGACGCGCCGGCTCACCGACGTCCCACAGGACCCCGGTGTTCTTGTCGCCGGAGGCGCCCGTGGCCAAGAGCCGTCCGTCCGGGCTGAGCGCCACCGTTCCGACGGGACCCGACCGCCACAGGCGGCGGTTGTGCGTGACGACGGCGCACCGGACCGGACGCGCCGCGTCGCCGATGTCCCAGAGGACCACGGTCCGGTCGACGCCGCAGGCGAGTGACCGCCCGTCCGGGCCGAACCCCACGGCGTGGACACCGCCTTGCCGCCAGCCGTCACGCGTCAGCGGGCCGGGGCGTGGATGGACGAGAGTCGC
Source organism: Streptomyces sp. NPDC005070 (assembly GCF_053600395.1). Taxonomy (NCBI): domain Bacteria; kingdom Bacillati; phylum Actinomycetota; class Actinomycetes; order Kitasatosporales; family Streptomycetaceae; genus Streptomyces; species Streptomyces sp. NPDC005070. The sequence goes on from NZ_JBSFZS010000064.1 coordinate 31,074, forward strand.
CGACCGGGCCGGACGGGCCGGGTCGCCGACGTCCCAGAGGATGACGGTCCAGTCGCCCGCTCCGGACGCCAGCAGCCGCCCGTCCGGGCTGAACGCCACCGCGTTCACCGCCCTGCGATGGCCCGTGAGTTCGGCGACGGGGGCCGGACGGGCCGCGTCGGTGACGTCCCGGAGGATCACGGCCCGGTCGTTGCCCCCGGACGCCAGCAGCCGCCCGTCGGGGCTGAACGCCACCGCGTTGACCGCCCTGCGATGACCGGTGAGGTCCGCGAACGGACCGCGAGGAGGGGGTGGAGACAGTCGTCCCACTGATGCCATGGTGCAGTCTCGCGCGCCCGGGAATCCGGGGGAAGGTGCCGGACGGACTCCGTGGGTCTCCGGCAGCCGTCGACGCCTGCCGTGGGCCTGACGGCCTCTCCTCGCGTAGCCAGTGGTGGGGCGGGTGGGACTCGAACCCACGGCCGACGGATTATGAGTCCGCTGCTCTAACCGGCTGAGCTACCGCCCCGTTACGGCGCGCCGCGCACATTTGTGCGCGCCGTCTGCCGCAGCATAGCCGCTCATACGATCTCCTGCTCCGGCTGGTCGGCTTCGCGCGACCATGACGCCTTCGGCATGCCCTGGGCGGTCCCTGCGGACATGAAAAAGGACCCCGAAGGGCCCTCTTTCGTTGCTCTCCCGACTGGACTCGAACCAGTAACCTGCCGGTTAACAGCCGGCTGCTCTGCCAATTGAGCTACAGGAGATCGAGCTCCCCCGACTGGACTCGAACCAGTAACCTGCCGGTTAACAGCCGGCTGCTCTGCCAATTGAGCTACAGGGGATTGATCTTTGCATCGAACGCACCCACCTGGGTATTCGCCAGGGGGCGTGCGCTTGCTGCGACACATACATTAGCGCAAGCAGGGGGGTGCTCCGCCAATCGGTTCCCTCCACACCGATGCCGACGCAAGGGAAGGGTGGCCGTCATGCGCTACCGGCTCACGTTCGTCGCCGGACTGGCCCTGGGTTACGTGCTCGGCACGCGGGCCGGACGCGAGCGCTACGAACAGCTGAAGAAGTCCATGCGCCAGGTCGCGCAGAACCCCGCGGTGCGCAACACCGCCGAGACCGCGGCCCAGCAGAGCCGCGAGATCGCGGGCAAGGCGCTGCACACCGTGAGCGAGAAGGTCGGCGACCGCGTCCCCGACTCGGTCACGGACCGGGTGCGTTCCCTGCGCGAGCGGAACGGGGCCGGCGCCGTCGAGGACGACTGGGGCACCAGCAACACCTAGGTGACCGGGTGCGCGCCGGTCCCGATGACCCGGTCCGGCGCCGCCCGCTCCCCCGTACGGCGGGTTCCGCGCGCAGGCCCGGCACCCGTACGGCGGGTCCCGCGCACCGGCCCGGCACCACCCGCTCCCCCGGTACGGCGGTGCCCCGCGTGGCCGCCCGGCACCGCCGACTCCCCGTACGGCGGAGTCCTGTGTACCGGCCCGGCGCCACGGGCTCGCGCCGTACGGCAGAATTTCCGCCATGGGGATAGTCGCCGGGCTGGACAGTGCGCCCGATTTCACTCGCATCGTCGTCTGCGACACGGACACGGGTGCCGTGCTCAGGCAGGGGTATGCGCCACATCCGGTCGACGGCGGCGAAGGTGGCGGCCGTCCTTCCGACGTGGATCCGCAGGCCTGGCTGCTGTCCCTGGGCGAGGCGGCGGGCGGCGGGCTCCTCGAAGGCGTCCAGGCCATCGGCGTGTCCGCCCAGCAGAACGGGCTGGTCCCGCTCGACCCGCAGGGCAACACCGTGCGCCCCGCGATGGTCGGCGGCGACAAGCGGGCCCAGGTCGCCGCGGCCGATCTGATCGACGCGCTCGGCGGGCGCGAGGCCTGGGCGCAGGCGGTGGGCAGCGTCCCGCAGGCCGCGCAGCCGGTCACCAAGCTGCGCTGGCTGAGCAAGACCGAGCCGGAGGCCGCGCGGCGCACCAGCATGCTGCTGCAGGCCCACGACTGGCTGGTGTGGCAGCTCCTCGGACGCCCCGTACGCAGGACCACGGACCGCGGCGGGGCCTCGGCGACCGGGTACTGGTCGGCGGCGACCGGCGCGTACCGGCAGGATCTCGTCGAACTGGCGCTCGGCCACCAGGCCGGGCTGCCGGACGTGCTCGGCCCCTACGAGGCGGCGGGGACCACGCCCGAGGGGCTCCTGATATCCGCCGGGACCGGCGAGACCATGGCGGCGGCGTTCGGGCTCGGCATCGGGCTCGGCGACGCGGTGGTGTCGCTGGGCGCCTCCGGCTCCGTGATGGCCGTCCACACCGAGGCGCTGGCGGATTCCACCGGCATGATCACCTCTCTGGCCGACGCGACCGGCATGCACCTTCCGGTCGTGACCACGCTCAACGCCGTACGGGCTCTGCGCGGGACGGCGGAGCTGCTCGGCGTGTCCGACCTGGAGGGACTGTCCGAGCTGGCGATGAAGTCGACGCCGGGCTCGCACGGGCTCGTCCTGCTGCCGTACCTGGAGGGCGAACGGACCCCGAACCTGCCGCACACGGCGGGGACGCTGGCCGGCCTGCGCCGGGAGTCGATGAAGCCCGAGCACCTGGCGCGGGCGGCCTTCGAGGGCATGCTCTGCGGGCTCGCGGACGCACTGGACGTGCTGCGCGGCCGGGGTGTCGACGTGCGCCGGATCTTCCTGCTCGGCCAGGCCGCCGAGCTGCCCGCCGTCCAGGCCGTGGCGCCCGCGCTGTTCGGCGCGCAGGTCGTCGTACCGCAGCCCGCGGACTACGCGGCGCTCGGCGCGGCCCGTCAGGCGGCCTGGGCCCTCGGCGTCTCCCGGGGCACGCTCGACCCGCGGACCCCGCCGATGTGGCAGGGCCCGGTCGCCCAGGTGCTGGAGCCCGGCGACGAACTCGCCGTGGGGCAGGCCGTACGGCAGCAGTACGTATCCGTACGCGAACAGACGCACCCCGGGGCATTCCGGGCGTAACGCCTTGACGGACGTACGTCCGAAGACGGAGGCGGAGTCCATTTTTGGACCGCACTTGGGTTAATCGGTTGAGGTAACGCGGGGGGAGTGTCCGACGATAGGGGGTGGTGCGTGCATCATGCACAACCCGCCGGTCACCCCCGCCGTCCACGATTCCGAGAGACCCCGCGTGCTCATACGACTCCTGCGGACCCACCTCAGTCCGTACAAGAAACCCATCGCCCTGCTGGTGCTGCTGCAGTTCCTGCAGACCTGCGCCACGCTCTACCTGCCCACACTCAACGCGCACATCATCGACAACGGTGTCGTGAAGGGTGACACGGGTTACATCCTGTCCTTCGGCGCCCTGATGATCGGCATCTCGCTGACCCAGGTCGTCTGCAACATGGGGGCCGTCTACTACGGCGCCCGTACGGCGTCCGCGGTGGGCCGGGACATCCGCGCCGCCGTCTTCGACCGCGTCCAGTCCTTCTCGGCGCGTGAGATCGGCCATTTCGGAGCGCCGTCGCTGATCACCCGCACGACCAATGACGTCCAGCAGGTGCAGATGCTCGCGCTGATGACGTTCACCCTGCTGGTGTCGGCGCCGATCATGTGTGTGGGCGGGATCATCCTGGCCCTCGGCCTGGACGTGCCGCTGTCCGCGGTGCTCATCGCCGTGGTGCCGACCCTCGGCATCTGCGTGACGCTCATCGTGCGCCGACTGCGCCCGCTGTTCCGCACCATGCAGGTCCGCCTGGACACCGTGAACCGGGTGCTGCGCGAACAGATCACCGGCAACCGCGTGATCCGCGCGTTCGTGCGCGACGGCTACGAGAAGGACCGCTTCAAGGGCGCCAACACCGAGCTCACGGAGACGTCGCTGGCCACCGGCCGGATGCTGGCCCTGATGTTCCCGATCGTCATGACGGTGGTGAACCTGTCGTCCATCGCGGTGGTCTGGTTCGGCGCCCACCGCATCGACAGCGGCGGCATGCAGATCGGCGATCTGACCGCGTTCCTCGCCTACCTGATGCAGATCGTGATGTCCGTGATGATGGCCACCTTCATGTTCATGATGGTGCCGCGCGCGGAGGTCTGCGCCGAGCGCATCCAGGAGGTCCTCGGCACCGAGAGCAGTGTGGTCCCGCCCGTCGCGCCGGTCCTGGAACTGCGCCGGCACGGCCACCTGGAGATCCGCGAGGCCGGATTCCGCTACCCGGGCGCCGAGGAGCCGGTTCTGAAGGCCGTCACCCTGGTCGCCCGCCCCGGTGAGGTCACCGCGGTCATCGGTTCGACCGGCAGCGGCAAGTCGACGCTGCTCGGCATGATCCCCCGCCTGTTCGACGCCACCGACGGCCAGGTGCTCGTCGACGGCGTGGACGTCGCGACCATCGACCCGAAGCTGCTGGCCAGGACGGTCGGGCTGGTCCCGCAGAAGCCCTACCTGTTCGCGGGGACGGTCGCCTCGAACCTGCGGTACGGCAACCCGGAGGCGACCGACGAGGAGCTGTGGCACGCGCTGGAGGTGGCGCAGGCCAAGGGCTTCGTGGAGCAGCTCGAGAACGGTCTCGACTCGCCGATCGCGCAGGGCGGGACGAACGTGTCCGGCGGCCAGCGCCAGCGCCTGGCCATCGCCCGCACCCTCGTACAGCGCCCCGAGATCTACCTGTTCGACGACTCCTTCTCGGCCCTCGACTACGCGACCGACGCGGCGCTGCGCGCGGCGCTCACCGAGGAGACCGCGGAGGCGACCGTGGTGATCGTCGCCCAGCGGGTGTCGACCATCAGGGAGGCCGACCGGATCGTGGTCCTCGACGAGGGCCGCGTCGTCGGCACCGGACGGCATCACGAACTGATGGCGGACAACGAGACCTACCGGGAGATCGTGCTCTCCCAGCTCACGGAAGCGGAGGCCGCCTGATGGCAGGGCCCATGGGACGCATGATGGCCGGGGGCGGCCCCGACCAGCGCTCGATGGAATTCAAGGCGTCGGGCCGCCGGCTCCTCACCCACTTCAAGCCCGAGCGCGCCACGCTGTACGTGATGCTGGTCGCCGTCGTGCTCAGCGTGGGCCTCTCGGTGGTCGGCCCGAAGATCCTCGGCAAGGCCACCGACCTGGTCTTCGCGGGGATCGTCGGCCGCCAGATGCCCGCCGGGGCCACCAAGGAGCAGGCCCTCGACTCGCTGCGCGCGAACGGCAAGGGCGGCGTCGCCGACATGCTCTCGGGGACGGACTTCACCCCCGGCCAGGGCATCGACTTCACCGCCGTCGGTCACGTCCTGCTGCTCGCGCTCGGTACGTTCCTGCTGGCCGGCCTGCTGATGGCGGTGGCGACGCGGCTGGTGAACCGGGCCGTGAACAAGACCGTCTACCGCATGCGCGAGGACCTGCAGGCGAAGCTGTCGCGGCTGCCGCTGTCGTACTTCGACAAGCGCCAGCGCGGTGAGGTGCTCAGCCGCGCGACGAACGACATGGACAACATCCAGCAGACGCTCCAGCAGTCGATGGGCCAGCTCGTCAACTCGCTGCTGACCATCGTGGGTGTGCTCGCGATGATGTTCTGGGTGTCGCCGCTGCTCGCGCTCGTCGCGCTGGTCACGGTGCCGCTGTCGTTCGTCGTGGCCACCCGGATCGGCAAGCGCTCGCAGCCGCACTTCGTGCAGCAGTGGCGCACCACCGGCAAGCTCAACGCCCACATCGAGGAGATGTACACCGGCCACACCCTGGTGAAGGTGTTCGGGCGGGCGGACGAGTCGGCGGCGCAGTTCGCCGAGCAGAACGAGAAGCTGTACGAGGCCGGTTTCCGGGCGCAGTTCAACAGCGGCGTCATGCAGCCGCTGATGATGTTCGTGTCGAACCTGAACTACGTGCTGGTGGCGGTGGTCGGCGGGCTGCGGGTGGCCTCGGGCTCGCTGTCCATCGGTGACGTGCAGGCCTTCATCCAGTACTCCCGCCAGTTCTCCATGCCGCTGACGCAGGTCGCCTCGATGGCGAACCTGGTGCAGTCGGGTGTCGCGTCGGCGGAGCGGGTCTTCGAGGTCCTGGACGCGGACGAGCAGGAGGCGGACCCGAAGCTGTCGGCCCGTCCCGAGGAGCTGCGCGGCCGGGTGGCGCTGGAGAACGTCTCCTTCCGCTACGACCCGGAGAAGCCGCTCATCGAGGATCTCTCGCTGAAGGTGGAGCCGGGCCACACGGTGGCCATCGTCGGCCCGACCGGCGCCGGCAAGACGACCCTGGTGAACCTGCTCATGCGGTTCTACGACGTCACCGGCGGCCGGATCACCCTCGACGGGGTCGACGTGACGTCCATGTCCCGTGACGAGCTGCGCTCGGGGATCGGCATGGTGCTCCAGGACACCTGGCTGTTCGGTGGCTCGATCGCCGACAACATCGCGTACGGGGCCTCGCGGGACGTCACACGCGGGGAGATCGAGGAGGCGGCGCGCGCCGCGCACGCCGACCGGTTCATCCGCACCCTGCCCGACGGCTACGACACGGTGATCGACGACGAGGGGACGGGGGTCAGCGCGGGCGAGAAGCAGCTCGTCACGATCGCCCGGGCCTTCCTGTCGGACCCGGTGATCCTGGTGCTCGACGAGGCGACCAGCTCCGTGGACACCCGGACCGAGGTGCTGATCCAGAAGGCGATGGCGAAGCTGGCGCACGGGCGGACGTCGTTCGTGATCGCCCACCGTCTGTCGACCATCCGGGACGCGGACACCATCCTCGTGATGGAGAACGGGGCCATCGTGGAACAGGGCGCCCACGCGGACCTGCTGGAGTCCGGCGGCGCCTACGCACGCCTCTACCAGGCCCAGTTCGCCCAGGCGGTCGCAGAGGTCGACTAGAGCCGGCCTCCCTCGGCCCCCGCTGAGAATCGCCCGAGAATTCAGCCCCTCCGGCGATTGAGGAGCGGGGGTCCGGGGGCAGCGCCCCCGTCTGCGGGACGGGAATGCCGTCGAGCGGCCGACGCCGTCAGTCCAGATAACCCCGCAACTGGTCCGCGAAGGCATGGTCCCGCAGCTTGTTCAGGGTCTTGGACTCGATCTGCCGGATGCGCTCACGCGTGACACCGAAGATGCGCCCGATCTCCTCCAGGGTCCGCGGACGCCCGTCCGCGAGCCCGTACCGAAGCTGGACCACCTTCCGCTCCCGCTCCCCGAGCGTGGACAGCACCGCCTCCAGATGCTGCCGGAGCAGCAGGAACGCGGCGGACTCCACCGGAGACGTCGCGTCGCCGTCCTCGATGAGGTCACCGAGGGCCACGTCGTCCTCCTCGCCCACGGGGGCGTGCAGCGACACCGGCTCCTGGGCCAGCCGCAGGACCTCGCTCACCCGCTCGCCGGACAGGTCGAGCTGCGCCGCGACCTCTTCGGGTGTGGGCTCGTAGCCGCGCTCCTGGAGCATCCGCCGCTGCACGCGGACCACCCGGTTGATCAGCTCGACCACGTGCACGGGGACGCGGATGGTGCGCGCCTGGTCGGCGAGCGCGCGCGACATGGCCTGCCGGATCCACCAGGTGGCGTACGTGGAGAACTTGTAGCCGCGGGCGTAGTCGAACTTCTCGACGGCCCTGATCAGGCCGAGGTTGCCCTCCTGGACCAGGTCGAGCATGGTCAGACCGCGGCCCACGTACCGCTTGGCCACGGAGACGACGAGCCGCAGGTTCGCCTCGATGAGCCGGCGCTTCGCCATCCGGCCCATGACGACGATCTTGTCCAGGTCCATGGCGAGCTGGCTGTCCAGGTCGGGCGTGAGCCGGAGCTTCTCCTCGGCGAACAGCCCGGCCTCGACCCGGCGGGCGAGTTCGACCTCCTCGGCCGCCGTGAGCAGCGGGATCCGCCCGATCTCGCGCAGATACTGGCGGAACAGGTCGGACGAGGGGCCGCCGGTGTCGGCGGCGCGGCTCCGGGCCGGCTCCACCGGTTCGGGGGCCTCGGTCTCCACCTCCACCTCGACCTCCGCCCCGGGAGCCTCTTCGATGGCTTCGGGAGGGCTCTCCGGCCCGCCCTCGGGGTGGTGCGCGGCACGCCGCTGCGCGGGGACCGCCCCGACGACGCCGGGATCCGCGTCCGTGTCGGTGGTGTTGTCGGTCTGGGCGAGGGTCTGGGTCTGCACGGGGGCGACCTCCAGGAATGTCGCTGCTGAGTCGTGCGGCAGCGGTGTGTCGGGGATGGGGTCGACGGTCTCGCCGCTGTCCATCCCACAGTCGTTTGGCGGAACCGCGGGGATGGGGAACCCGTCGCGTGCGGGTCGGCCGCGCTCCGAGGACTCAGGCACCGGAACCCAGTGTGGAGTACGACACATCGCCGCCACGAGGGGCGTGCGGTGACTTTTTGCGTCCGGTCCGTGACCGCCTGGTTACTGCTCTGGACGAGTGCGCAGCTCAGCGGAGACGAAACCTGCGGATCCAGCCGCGGGATTGGCATGTGCCGGGCCGCTTCGACCGCCCGTCGCGCCCCGGCGGCTTCGCGGGGCCCCTCCCGGAACATCCACCGGAGGGGCCGTCGCCGCGCCTCAGAGGGCTTCGGCGCCCCGCTCGCGCAGTGCCTGGCCGTACTGCTGGAGCACCCACAGCTCGTTCTGCACGGCGGCGAGTTGAGCCGGGTCGCCGCCCGCGCTGAGGCGGGACAGGGAGCCCTGGACGTCCCGGATGCGGCGGTCGACGGCGCGGCGGCGGACCATGACGAGCTGGTCGCCCGCGTACGTCTCGTCGACGGTCTTGCGCAGGATCGCCTCGACGGCCAGCTCGGTGACCATCGCGCGCACGGCGTCGTCCGGGGCGGCGTCGCGGACCCGGATCAGGAACTCCTGGGGGTCCTGGACGCCGAACTCGGCGCCGCCCGCGTCCATCACGGCCTGGCGCACGGCGGCGTAGGGCGGGGCGGTGAACTCGTCCATGCCGTAGGCGTCGAACGCCGGGGCGACCAACTCGGGCCGCTGAAGGGCGAGTTTGAGCAGTTCGCGCTCGGTGGCGAAGACGGGGTTGCGCAGGGTGAGGGCGGGTCCGCCGGTGGGTCCCTGGGTGGCGGCGGCATAGGTCTGCTGCGGGCGGCCGGTGGCGGGCGCGGGGCCCATGCCGCCGCGGTCGCGGGCCCAACGGGCGAGCTGGGCGACCCTCTTGACGACGAACTGGGTGTCGAGGATGCCGAGCATGCCGGCGAGCTGCACGGCGACCTCGTGCTGGGCACCGCTGTTCTTGATGCGGGCGACGACCGGGGCGGCCTCGTCGAGCGCGGCCGCGCGTCCCGCCGGGGTCTCCAGGTCGTAGCGCAGGACGATCTGGCGCAGCGCGAACTCGAAGAGCGGGGTGCGGGGTTCGACCAGGTCGGCGACGGCCTGGTCCCCCTTGGCCAGACGCAGTTCGCAGGGGTCCATGCCGTCCGGCGCGATGGCGATGTAGGTCTCGGCGGCGAACTTCTGGTCGTCCTCGAAGGCGCGCAGGGCGGCCTTCTGGCCGGCCGCGTCGCCGTCGAAGGTGAAGATCACCCGGGCCGAGCCGTTGTCCATCAGCAGCCGGCGGAGGATCTTGATGTGGTCACCGCCGAACGCCGTGCCGCAGGTCGCGATGGCCGTGGTGATCCCGGCCAGGTGGCAGGCCATGACGTCGGTGTAGCCCTCGACGACGACCGCGCGGCTGCTCTTGGCGATGTCCTTCTTGGCGAGGTCGATGCCGTACAGGACCTGGGACTTCCTGTAGATCGCGGTGTCGGGCGTGTTCAGGTACTTCGGGCCGTTGTCGGACTCGTACAGCTTGCGGGCGCCGAAGCCGACGACCTCGCCGCCGATGTCGCGGATGGGCCACATGAGGCGGCCGCGGAAGCGGTCGATGGGACCGCGGCGGCCCTCCTGGGAGAGGCCGGAGAGGACCAGCTCCTTGTCGGTGAAGCCCTTGCCGCGCAGATGGCGGGTGAGGTGGTCCCAGCCCTGGGGGCTGTAGCCGACACCGAAGTGGGCGGCGGCGGCCTGGTCGAAGCCGCGCTCGGCGAGGAAGGTGCGGCCGGTGTCGGCCTCGGGGCTGGTGCCGAGCTGCTCGATGTAGAACTGCGCGGCCGCCTTGTGCGCCTCGACCAGACGGATGCGCTCGCCGCGCTGGTGGGCGGGGTTGTACCCGCCCTCCTCGTAGCGCAGGGTGATGCCGGCCTGGGCCGCGAGGCGCTCGACCGACTCGGAGAAGGTGAGGTGGTCGACCTTCATCACGAACGTGATGGTGTCGCCGCCCTCCTGGCAGCCGAAGCAGTGGAAGAGGCCCTTGCTGGGGCTGACCTGGAAGGAGGGTGACTTCTCGTCGTGGAAGGGGCAGAGGCCCTTGAGGTTTCCGCCGCCCGCGTTGCGGAGCTGGAGATACTCGGACACCACGGCGTCGATCGGGACCGCGTCCCGAACCGCCTTCACGTCCTCGTCATTGATCCTGCCTGCCACGAGGTGATTCTACGGGGCCGCACCGACACTCCCGGGGCAGGTGGACCCCCACCGCCCCGGGTCCGGGGGCACACCCCGGAAATCCCGGCACGGCGGACGGTGCGGGAGCCGGCCCGAGCCGCTCCCGCGAGACGGTCAGGGGGCCAGGCTCTCCAGCGGGACGTGCGGGTCGGCGAGCGCTTCGGTGTCCACCTGGGCCCGGGAGCGGATCAGCCGCTGGATCGGGTCCGTGACATCCCACACGTTCACGTTCATCCCGGCCAGCAGTCTGCCGTCCTTCACCCAGAAGGCGATGAACTCCCGCTTGGCGGCGTCGCCGCGGATCACCACCTGGTCGTACGTCCCCGGGGGCGCCCAGCCCGAGTACTCCAGGCCCAGGTCGTACTGGTCGGAGAAGAAGTAGGGCACCCGGTCGTACGCCGCCCCGCGGCCCAGCATCGAGCGGGCGGCGGCCGGTCCGCCGTTGAGGGCGTTGGCCCAGTGCTCGACGCGCAGCCGGGTGTCGAAGAGGCCGTGGTGGAAGGAGGCGACGTCACCGGCGGCGTACACATCGGGGTCGGAGGTGCGGAGCTGCTCGTCGACCGCGATGCCGCCGCCGTCCGCGCGGTCGGCCATCGTGAGGCCGGCGGCCTCGGCGAGGCCGGTGCGCGGGGCGGCGCCGATGGCCGCGAGGACGTCGTGGGCGGGGTGCTCCTCGCCGTCGTCGGTGCGGGCGGCCAGCACCATGCCGTCCTGGCCGACGATCTCGGTGAGCCGGCCGCCGAAGTGGAAGCGCACCCCGTGCTCGCGGTGCAGTTCGGCGAAGATCTCGCCCAGCTCGGGGCCGAGCACGTTGTGCAGCGGGGTCGGCGCGGGTTCGACGACGGTGACCTCCGCGCCGTACTCGCGGGCCGCGGCGGCGACCTCCAGGCCGATCCAGCCGGCTCCGGCGATGACGAGGTGGCCGTTGTCCCGGCCCAGCGCGGTGAGGACGCCCTTGAGGCGCTCGGCGTGGGCGAGGCGGCGCAGGTGGTGCACGCCGGCGAGTCCGGTGCCCGGGATGTCGAGGCGGCGCGGCTCGGCGCCGGTCACGATGAGCAGTTTGTCGTAGTGGACGAGGGTGCCGTCGTCACCGAAGCGGACGGTCTTGGCCGCGCGGTCGATCTTGTCCACGGTCTGGCCGAGGTGCAGCTCGATGTCGTTCTGCGCGTACCACGCGGGTTCGTGCACGAAGACGCTGTCGCGCCCCTCCTTGCCGAGGAGGTAGCCCTTGGACAGCGGCGGCCGTTCGTAGGGGTGGTCGCGTTCGTCGCAGATCAGTATCACGCGGCCGGTGAAGCCCTCCGCTCGGAGCGTCTCGGCCGCCTTGGCGCCTGCCAGGCCTCCTCCGACGATGACGAATGTCTGATCCGCGTCGACCACTTGATGCCTCCTCGTAAGGATGTCGCCATATGCGAGCCTCCCGCACGGAGCGTTATGCGGGAAGGGGTAGTGGCCCGATCAGGCCACGCAGGGTCACACTTCTCCGCCTCCATGGGAACGCGTGGTGAGTCTGAGGTGCAGGGAACGCGCCGAGGCGTCGGTGAGAGATGCGATCTGGTCCACGATCACGCGCTTGCGGGCCCGGTCGTCGGCCGCCTGGTCGAACAGCGCCCGGAACTGCGGATCCAGGACCTCGGGGGCGCGGGCGGTGAGCGCCTCGGCCAGTTCGGCGACGACGATCCGCTGGTCGGCGCGGAGCCGCTCCTGTTCGGCGCGCTGCATCACGTACCGGTCGGCGACCGCCTTGAGGACGGCGCACTCCAGCCTGGCGGCGCGCGGCACGACCAGTTCCGCCGCGTAGCGGGTGAGGCGTCCGCTGCCGTACCGCGCGCGGGTGGCACCCTCGGCGGCCAGGCAGAAACGGCCGATGAGCTGGCTGGTGGCGTCCTTCAGGCGGGCCTGTGCGACGGCCGATCCGTCGTACCCGTGCGGCCACCACTCCTGGCCGAGGAGCCGGTCGAGGGCCTCGGCCAGCTCGGCCGGATCGGTGTCCTCGGGCGTGTACCGCCCGACGGCCACGGCGAAGATCTCCCGGCGTTCCGGTCCGGCGTGCAGGCTGGCGGGGTCGATGTGGCCCGCGTGCAGGCCGTCCTCGATGTCGTGCACCGAGTACGCCACGTCGTCGGCCCAGTCCATCACCTGGGCCTCGAAGCAGGTGCGCGTGCCGGGGGCGCCCTGGCGGATCCAGTCGAACACCGGCCGGTCGTCCTCGTAGACCCCGAATTTCGGCGACTTCGGATCGGTGGGACGGGCGCCTCTCGGCCACGGGTACTTGGTGGCGGCGTCGAGGGCGGCGCGGGTGAGGTTGAGGCCGACGCTGACGAGGTCGTCGCCCGCGGCGGCGGAGGCCGGGGTCACCATGTCGCTGCGCACGAAGCGCTTCGGCTCGATCCGGGTGAGCAGGCGCAGCGACTGGGCGTTGCCCTCGAATCCGCCGCAGTCCTCGGCGAATTCGTTGAGCGCCTGCTCGCCGTTGTGCCCGAAGGGCGGATGGCCCAGGTCGTGCGAGAGGCAGGCCGCCTCGACCAGGTCCGGGTCGCAGCCGAGGGCGGCGCCCAGTTCGCGGCCCACCTGGGCGCACTCCAGGGAGTGGGTCAGCCGGGTGCGCGGACTGGCGTCCCACACCTGGATGGGCGCGCCGCCGGACCCGGCCGCGCCGAGCACCTGGGGAAGGGTGCCGGGGGTGACGACCTGTGTCTTGCCCGCGAGGCGGCGCAGGGCCGCGGAGTGCAGCACGCGTGCGCGGTCGCGCTGGAAGGCGGTGCGGCCCGGCCGTTTGTCGGGCTCGGCGGCCCAGCGCTCGACGGCGGACAGGTTGTACGCGTCATGGGCCGTGTGGTTCTCGTGTGCCGTGTGGTTCTCGTGTGCCTGCGGTGCGGTGTCTTCGGTCCTCGGTGCCATGCCTTCCATGCCCCGACAGTAGACGCAGGCGGTGACAATCGGGGCGGGGCGCCGTCCGGCACGGTGCCGGGCGGGGGGAGACGTGCCGGGTTCAGGCCGGGATCAGGGTGCGCTCCGGGGCGGACTCGGGGGCGGCCACGGCCTGGTCGTAGCGGTGCAGGACGAGGCGGGCCATCGCCGGGTGGTCGCCCAGCGGTTCGGCGCAGATCCAGGGGGCCTCCTCGGCGACCTGCGTGGCGAAGCGGCCGGGGGCGGTGAAGTACGAGGCGACGGCGATCCGGTGGCGGCCCCGGGCGGCCAGCGAGCGCACGGCGGCGGTGACGGTGGGCGCGGCGGCGGAGGCGTACGCCGGGACGACCGGGACGCCGAGGCGTTCGGCGAGCATCTGGGCGGTGCGGCGGGTGTCGGCGGCCGAGTCCGGGGCACGGGACCCGGCGGAGGCGAGGACGACCGCGCTCGCGCGGCGGGCCGTGTCGCTCATCCGGGTGCGCCATCCGGCCTCGACGAGGCGGGCGTAGAGGGTTTCCACGAGCAGCGGGTGGGGGCCGAGCGGGCCGGCGACACGGGCGTGCAGGCCGGGGACGGCGGCGGCGGTCTCGGGGATGTCGCGCCGGACGTGGTAGCCGCGGCCGAGCAGCAGCGGCACGAGGACCGTGTCCTGCCGGCCGGCGAGGGCGGCGAGCGTGTCGGCGAGGAGGGGCTCGTTCAGCTCGATGTGGCCGAGGTGCACGTCCAGGTGCGGGCGCAGCTCGCCGACGCGTTCGATCAGGGTCCGTACGGTGGCGAGCGCGCGCGGGTCGCGGCTGCCGTGGGCGACCAGGACGAGGGCGGGCGGTGCCGGACGGCGGGTGCCGTCGGGCGCGACGAGGGCGAGCCGGCTGCCGAGCTGGCCGGCGATCCGGTTCATGAGCTGCGCCGCACTGCCGAGACCTTCGACAGGGCCTTCGACGTGGGCACGGTGGACCGGCGGGCCGCCGAAGCGGTGGGGGAACGCGTCGCGAGCGGGGTTCGAGGCCGTCATACGTCGATCCTGGCGGCGGCAGGTTGCCGGGCCGTTGCGTGGGCGTGTCGGGTGTTTTCCAGTGGTTCACGGATCGGCGGGGGCACGGTGTGAGGGACTCTCACCTGCGGCTCTCTCCCGCCGGACGGCCGGGGGGTCGGCGCGTCCGGGTGAACCGGACGGCCTTACGATGCGTCTTCGTCCGTGTGACGATCTCTGGGGGACATCGACCATGCCGCGCCTGAAGCGTCCGAACCCGCGCAGACCGCGACTGCTCCGTCTGCCGCCGCTGCCGCGCACGCGCCGCGCCCGACGGCGGGCCGTACAGACCCTGATGGTCCTGTGCGTGCTGGCGCTGCTCCCGGCGACCTGGCTGCACGTGTCGACGGGCGACCGGCTGCGGACGACGGCGGACGCCCCGCGCACCGAGGTCGCGATCGTCTTCGGCGCGGGGCTGTGGGACGGCGAGCCGTCCCCGTATCTCGCCCACCGCCTGGACGCCGCGGCGAAGCTGTACCGGGCCGGCCGGATCGAGGTGGTCCTGGTCACCGGCGACAACAGCCGCGAGGACTACGACGAGCCGGACGCGATGCGTGCCTACCTCACCGCGCACGGGGTGCCCGCCCGGCGGATCGTCAGCGACTACGCCGGCTTCGACACCTGGGACTCCTGCGTCCGCGCCCGGAAGATCTTCGGTGTCCACGAGGCCGTCCTGATCAGCCAGGACTTCCACATCCGCCGCGCTCTGGCCCTGTGCCGGACGGCGGGCGTGCGCTCGTACGGCATCGGCGTGGCCGCCAAGCACGACGTCACCTGGTACTACGGCAACACCCGGGAGATCTTCGCGGCGGGCAAGGCCGCGCTGGACGCGGTGTTCGAGCCGGATCCGCATTTCCTCGGCCCGAAGGAGCACGGGGTGACCCGGGCCCTGGCCGCGGCCCGCTAGGGCCTGTCTGACAATTCGCGTCGTCGCCCGAAGGGCGGCCCGGCGGCGTCAGGTGCGTGCTCTCGGCGTGCCGGCCCCAGACCCGCGTACTGGACGTACTCGGGTCTGGGGCC